>JAFXQR010000079.1 GCA_017526985.1 Lachnospiraceae bacterium | reverse complement strand
TGGATCACCTTCTTCAGAATAATCTCATAATCATCCTTGATCGCACATTCTCCGGGTGTCTTCAGCCAGCAATAATTGCATCCGATACAGTGGCTTATTCTTAAGGGTGCGGCTTCAACAATCTCGGCCTCAATGTGTTTTTCTTCAAAATTGCGTTTCAATTCTTCGGTTATGGAAGTATCCGAAGTAGTATTCACTATAAGAATCATGATATTTAACCTCTCTTTTTAATGTAAACGCATTTATATAAACACATTTATATTATTGCATGTTGAATCATTTGTCAATATGGTAATAAAAAAGATCGGCGTATCACAAACAAAAACCCGCGCAAACTAATGCGCAGTTTTTCCTCATCGTCTATAAAACTGAAATTATATCTTACAAAGGTTGGGTTTATGAATACAAGTCCGCGCACAAAATTGTCGTCTTGGGCAAGTTTTACTGAAATATAGTTTCCGAGTCATCATTTCAACCCATCATTCTATTACAGGGTGAGATATATTCTTAAAGCCACCCTTTGTGATAATAACAACACCGGTTCCTGATGCAATATACTCATCTATTTTTATCTCATTGGAAAGATATCCGTCCATTGTTGATACAAATAAGGTGGTTGCGTTGTTCGTATTTTCATATATTTTTTTATCTTCCGATTCTTAACCAGATAAACAATAAATCAGTATTGCCTGCTGTACTTTTAATAAACTCTGTTTGAACTCATATCCCACAAAGTAATCAGAATCAATTACATCTTCTGATACTTCTTCGCCTCGATAAAATGGCGGACACGGATTTAGAATTGCCCCTTTATTAGCCACTCCCATCAACTCTTTTGAAATCTGATAATCCTTGAAATCATTTAACATATCTGAAGGGATAGAATCTGTGCATATAATATCTTTTCCAGCAATTGCATCCTTCAAGTTATCATTACAGGCGACTCCCGGAATCTTATACTTAACAGGACTACTTTGAGACAGAGAAAAATCAAATGCGTCTGCAGCCTCTTTCCACGCTCTACCGATATTTCCGTCTGAACCAACAAACAAATACTCATCCTGCAGATAATTCGTTCTGATTTTAGAAAGTGCATATAGGTCAGCCAGCATTTTACATGGATGGTTATCATCTGTCAGTGCATTTATCACAGGTATTGTCATGGCTTTTGTCATTTTATCAAGCATATTAATGTCCGGATACCGCACTATAACTGCATCAGCCCAATTTTGCAGATATCCGCATACATCCCGGATATCTTCTTTTTTATCCAATGTTGCCGGATCAAATAATATGGATTGACCGCCAAGGAGATAATTCATTTATCCTGAAATCAGTAAGTCTTATAAGAGATTTCATTTCTTCTCCTTAGTCATTTATGCCGGAAGACAATCTACCACTTTACTTTTTTATTTTGTTCTGCACTTAATGTACCGGCTAAATAAAGTCTTACTCCAAGCAATTCAGGAAATTTTCAATGATTTTTTCGCATTCTTCCGGTTCTGTTTTATATATAAAATGATTCCCCGGAAGATATGCTATTTCATAATTACCCATCTTTTCAAGGTAAGGTATCAATTCTTTTTCGTTTGCTTCCTTGCACTCCGGATCCGACAGATCACCATCTCTTGAAGAAATATATAGTTTAGGTACATCCGTTTCTTTGAGTGCATTCCATGCAGCATTTCGATTTTTATTTATCACTGCCCCCTCCTTTGCCACAGCATCGGAAGATATGGATAGCAATTGCAAAATGCAATAAGTGCGCCATTCTTCTTTCGAAAGATTCGCATCATTAGGCATAAGTACCGGAAGCAGAATATCCCCTATTCCAAAATTAACAGCAAGTTTATACAATGTATTTCCTGAAGGCCCTTCCGTCATCTCTTCTTCCGTTAACGGTTCTACATATGTTCCGTCAATGTTGATGAATGCTGTAACTTCTTCCGGATACTTACTTACCCAGAAAGATCCATAAGTCCCGCCCATAGAATGCGCCATCAGAATAAACGGAGATTCAATCCCCGCCACCTTCAGCGCCTTTCGATACTCTTCAACAATCACCTCAACGCTTCTTTCATCTTTTACATCATCACTCGCATCCCAGCCGGCTCTTCCGATGTAGATAAACTGATAATCCTGCTCGAGACTATTTGTCATCTTTCTTAAATCCACCGACAGACCTGCTCCCATGCCGCTTAAGACAACTATTTTCCCTTTTCCGTTTTCATTCCCGACTTTTATGACATTTACAGAATAATCTCCTATGGAAACCGGATTATAATACCCTTCTTCCGCCAGGTACTTCATATCAATGCCAAGCTTAATCTTATGAAAAACAAACAATCCCCCCAATATTACTACAACGATTACGAGAAGCGTAAGCAATACTTTTCCTGGATTTGTTTTTTTCCTTTGTCCCTTTTTCATATATCTTTTCTCTCTATCGCAGACTTAGTGCATATTAATAACATCAAGCCCCTCACTCAATTCATCCGCCTACCGGTCTTGAACAATACACTTTGATAATCTTTCCATTCTTATCAAATTCCATATGATAACAGGAGTAATCAGCCGAATCGTACATTTTTTTGCCGATGATCTGTTCTGTCATCAAGACCGCATATCCGGATCCATCCTCTCTTGTGACATATTGTTCAAACATATTGTATTTCTGTTCGATATCATTAATATCTCTCCCCAAGAAAGTCCAATCATTAATCAGTGGATATGATTTATGAGCGCAGATCCAAAGCGTAAGCATACATCCTAATACTATTCCTGCGGCCGTTCCAATCCTTATCGTTATTCCAACTTTTTTCTGTTTCTTTTTATTCAAAATCATAACCACAATCAGCGTGATCACTGATATTAAAGTCACCGCTAACATCGCATATACTAATAGATATATCATAGTCTACTCCTTTTATTTCTTTCTTCGGGAAGATCCACATTGTTATATTGCATAATTTCTTTCATTCTCTCTTTCAAAATTTACTCATAAATCTTTCCTACATAGAACAATTTAGCCATCTTCTTGAAATCAATATGTTCCGACTCTTCACCACTATCTTCTACCCATGATGAAATGCTCTCCAGATAATCCTTTATCGTTCTATTTTCCCACTCATCTGGATTATCCGAAAAATCCGCAGCAATATTTTTGAGAAAAGCCAAAAAAGAGTCTCTGTCATTAACCTGCTTACATTCTTCAAATATTGACATATTTTTACAGTACTCCGTTTTTCTTGTTTTCCTTTATAGCGATCTCATTCAACACATTGTCCTGATACGCTTCTATAGCAAGCAAAACCAGAAGAATGGCAAAAATAATCCCTGATATCGCCCATACACAAACAGCTGCCATTCTAAGTCGGAAGGCATATAACAGTCCCCCTGTAAGGATCAGAATGCCAATCCACTTCAGCATCTTTGTCCCCGGTTCCAGCATATTCAGTTTATGCTTGAATCTTTTTTCTTCGCTCATCTTTCACTTTCTTATTGATCGTACATGTGATATTCCAACGCCTTTATAATTTACCGTTTTATTATTCTTCAATGCTTCCATCTGTCAGCATTAGGCTGGATTATATTCTTCTTCGGCCTTCTCTGTGAAAGAGTAACCATAAGCCTGTTTGACCACTCTTCCGGGCACACTTCGATACAGGCCATCATTTCACCGGCATCACTCACAACACCATAGGCTTCTGCATGCTCCCAATGATCCTGGTAAAGAGAGTCCGGAAAATCATATATTTCATAGTTTTTCTCCCTTCCATTTATTTCCTTTAATCGCATGCGTAGAACTCGATCAATACCAGTTCATTCCCCTTCTTAACAATCCTGAAAATATCATTTACATTTCCCTTCGAAAGAACATCATCCTTATCAAAGGGTCTGTAATAGACATCCGCATCTTTGATAATATTCATATATCTGTCGGCAATATCCTCTTTAAGATGCCACACTTCATTTATCCTTTTGAAATCCGCAGATCTGTCCGTTATTTCCGTAGGCTGCAAGGACGCTTCTTCGATCTCTGCTTCCAGTTTCACAAAAAATTGCTGTAGAGAAGTCCTATCCGTAATCGGAAAATCCAGTCGCTCTACAGCCAGAAAATAAGAAGCCCCATATGAAATATACTCATCCCGGTTCACTTCTTTTTCAATTTCTTTCAGCAATTCAAATATCATAAGTTTCACTCCTAAATATTAAAATATGATCGTGGATTATAACCCAATACACTTATAAACACTTTCGATAAAAGGAGATTTATGCTCGATATATTTATCAATATCCCAGGGATACAGCTGCGCTCCCTCCTCCTTAATCCTGCTATACTCAGCAACCGCATCCGGATGACTTCGGAGATAGTCCCGAAAAGCCAGGTGTCTTCTCAGTTCTTCCGCATCCTTTGCACATACATAAAGGTGGTGTTTTCTAAGATGCTCTTTTCCCTCATATTTAAAGGCTTCCCGTCCCGGAATCCCCTGATCACCTGCATGAAAATAACCAAGCTTTTGAAGCACAGCAATCACTTCCGGCAGGTCTTCCCGGTCCCGGATCACCACATCGATATCAATAATCGGTTTCGCCGAAAGTCCTTCCACAGATGTGCTTCCGACATGTTCGATCCGTAGCACCAGGTCTTTCAGCACGGTATTTAATTCGTCTCTGATCGCTACGAAATCATCCGCCCATGCTTTATCATAGGGTTGTACAATAACATGTTTTTTCATAATTATTTCCATCCTACTACACACCGAGGCAATCCACAACCTTACTCCCGTTGCATTTTTGCTACTGATGGGTGCCACGGTTCTGCGGCTTTGAGGTGCCATAGGGACGGTTCTGCGGCTTAAAACCGGCCAGAGAACCGTCCCTGTGGCTAGTCGTGGCTCATTTGATTTCAAAATTCTCTTCCGGTTTGGGAAGCCTGATTTCGGGTGCCGCCCACCGGACCGCATTTATCAGTATTTTACGAATATCCGGATCGTCATAAACTCTGTTTTCCTCGTGTCCGGGCTGGAAATAAAAGATCTTTCCATACCCTCTTGTAAAAGTGCATCCGCTTCGGAAAACAGCGCCTCCCTCAAACCATCCTAAAAATATCACCTCATCTGGTTTGGGAATGGAAAAAGGTTCACAGTAAAGCTCTTCCTCCGGCAGATCAATGATGTGTGAAACTCCTGCTGCGATCGGATGCGAAGGCGCTATACAAAACAGCTTTTCGTGATCCCCGTGTTTCCACCCAAGTGTACATGGCGTTCCCATCAGCTTTCGGAATACCGGGCTGTAATGCGCCGAATGCAGTGCAATGAATCCCATTCCGCTGTGGATATGTTTTATCACCCGGTCTACATTCTTAGCTAAAATATCGTCCTGCTTTGCATGGCTCCACCAGATCAGCACATCCGTATCCTGAAGGATCTCTTCCGACAAACCTTGCTCCGCATCCTGAAGGGTAGCGCACCTGACACAAAGATCCTCTTCTGCCGATAATATATTCTTTAAAGCCCCGTGGATCCCTTCCGGATAAACCTCTCTGATCGCCGGGATCGTTCTTTCATGCTCATATTCATTCCACACCGTTACTCTGATCATCACACTCTCTCCCGTAAGAATTCCATCGATCTCTTTAATGTATCAGAATAGGATGCTGCTCCGAAAAACTCTGCCATTACATATCCGCTGTACCCGTTCCTTTTAAGTCGGCGCAGTATTTCCTCCATGGGGATATCCCCCTCACCTACAGCACACGGCCAGAGCACACTTCCGTCAGGACATTTGCACGGATCCCCGCTCCCGTTACGGCTATATAATCTGTCCTTAAAATGAACATGAACAATCCGGTCGGCAAATACTTTTTCCGCCGTCAGCACATCTTCTCCGGAATATTTGAAATTGCCGGTATCAAATGCGACCTTCAATCCAGGAACCGCCGCAAGGAAATACTCCATACCATCGATCGTTGCGATCGGACTCAATGCATTGTCATAGTCTTCGATGGTTAATACAAGCCCGTTTTGTGAAGCAAGTTCATAAAGTCGGTTCATACCCTCCGCCATTCTTTTTCGTTTTTCTCTTCGAATACTTTCGGAGTCGCCTTCACCAAAAAAGCCGGGAATTGCCATGATCTTATCTGTACCCAGATACTTCGCCAGCCGAATATGCTCTTCCATCAACGATTCATCGAGACTGTCCTGCCAGGCATAATTGCGGTAAATACTGCTCACGGCAATATCATGGCTGCCAAGGAGTTCAGCGCCTTCATGATCGTCCGCATCTACTTCTGCCCCGACATAGCCCAACTCATGGACATATTCAAAGGTCTGCTCCAACGATTCCCCGCGCTCCTCAGCCGCCTGTCTTATATGATGAAAAAATGTTCCTGTTTTTATCATAACTTATCATTCTCCCAATTATTCAATCACTTTCACTCATGCATGGTATATCCGGTATCCTCTTCGATCATCGCCAGCATGATACGCGCAAATTTCTCGTCAAACTGCGTCCCCATCCCTTTTTCAATCTCTCCCTTCACTACTTCCTGCAGAAGGATATCGCGGTAGCTCCTGTGACTGGTCATTGCATCGTAAGCATCTGCAACGGCTATGATCCTTGCCTCTTCCGGGATCTCCTCCCCCTTCAGACCATCGGGATACCCTCTGCCGTCAAATCGTTCGTGATGCCATCTCGCGCCGGTCACCAGCTTGGGGATCTCGCTAATGATCGTGAGGATCTCCGCGCCTTTCATGGGATGTTTCTTGATCTGCTCGTATTCCTCATCCGTCAGTTTCCCCTGCTTATTGATCACTTGATCCGGGACACCGATCTTACCCACATCATGCAAAAGCCCCATCATATAGATTTCTTCCTGCCGGTCTTCCCCGTAACCATATCGTTTCGCGATCTCTCTGGAATAGTCTGCCACTCTTTCCGAATGTCCATTCGTATATGCGTCTTTGGCATCGATCGTTTTTGCCAGGGTATGCACCACATGCCGGGAAAGGCTTTCCAGTTCGGCAGTCTTTCGTTCCACCTCCTGATGCAGATGATTCTGCAGCTTGATAAGGTCAAGATGATTCTTTACTCTTAATGTTAATGCTGCTGCGGAAAAGGGTTTTCGGATAAAGTCCCTGGCTCCCATAGAAAGCCCTTTTGCTTCCGAATCGGTATCTTCATTGGCGGTAAGGAACATAACCGGTACCGGCTCTTTTGCGTTTTGGTTCTCCCATTCCCGCAGCGCGCGGAAAGTCTCGAACCCGTCCATTTCGGGCATTCGGATATCGAGCAGAACAAAATCGACCGGATTCATCGCAATGTAATCCATAAACAGCCTGCCGTTCTTTAAGCAAGTGACCTTAAGCCCGGCTTCCGTCAGTATCATGTTTGCCTGTCTGAGTATGGTACTGTCATCATCGACAACTACAACTCTCTCGTTCATAAACGCCCCTCCTTTATTCTTCTCCGGTGATCAGCCCCGGTATCATTTCATAATCAAAATTATCCACTGCTTTCAGGATCGCTTCAACCCGCTCTGCTTCTTCCTCCGGTATCCGGTACTTCTCCAAAGTTTTGGCGATTTGTTCGACGCGGTCAAAATCAAATCCGGCACAGGCCTCGGAAATCTCTCCATATGTTTCCTTTAATCTTTCATCACTAATGACCGGCCGCGCATCCTCCCCCTCCGGATCCGCCGGCACCTGCAACGGCGCAAGATCTTCCGCCAGCTTCCGATACTGCGCGATCAGTTTGGGCAGCTCCCGCTCCAGCGTATCCGTATCACCCTCATCCCCGGCTTTTTCCAGTCTTGCCGCAAAATCTCCCAGCGCAAGCGCGCCGATGATCCGGGATGTACTCTTTAAAGCATGCACCTTTATCGTGGTATTCTTCACATCCTTCGCTGCCCAGAATCCTTCGATATCATCAGCATTCTTCGTCGCCGTATCCAGATACTTTTTCAGTGTCTCCATATAGGCCTCAGCGCTGCCGCAGTGCCGCAGGCCCGTTCCCGCATCGATCGCCTCCAGATGCAGGATGCTCTCCGGAAGCGCGGAATCCGGCTCCTCCTCAGGGACCTCCGCTGCCGGAACAACCTTCTCCTCGGGCAGATACTGCAATAGGATCCCCTCCAGCCGGTCCGGGTCGATCGGCTTAGTCATATAGTCATCAAATCCCGCATTGATATACATCTCCCGCATACCGGAGATCGCATTTGCCGTAAGACAGATGACCGGCGTAGCGTCATTCGGTGTTCCCTTAAGCCCCCTCATCTCCGCAAGGGTCTCGATACCGTCCTTATCCGGCATCATATGGTCCAAAAAGACCGCATCGTAATGTGTGTTTTTGTACAGCGCGATCGCTTCATCACCGCTCTCTGCCGTATCGATCTGTATCTTCGTCCGACTTAAAAGACTGGAAAAGACCGTAAGGTTCACCGGCGTATCATCCACAACAAGTACATTTGCAAGAGGTGCGGTAAACTTCTCACGATAACACTGCCGTTCCTTTAGCGAGAGTCGGAACGCTTCTTCATAATCCCCGACCGGATCCCATTTTACTACCTTCTGCTCTAAATCAAACGAAAAGACCGAGCCTTCTCCATAGACACTCTTGACCTGAAGGTGACTGCCCATCTTCACCAGAAAACTCTGCGCGATCGTCATGCCAAGACCGGTGCCTTCAATGTTACGGTTTCTTTTCTCCTCGATACGCTCAAAAGCCTGAAACAGCCGGTTCATATCTTCGGATTTGATCCCGATCCCGGTATCGGCAACGCTAATCTTTAAAAGAACGGCATCCGTCTTATCCAGTATCTTTTCATACCCCGCAGAGAAGGTGACCGAGCCTTCTTTGGTATATTTCACCGCATTTGTCAGAATGTTTGTGATGACCTGCTTGATCCGGATCTCATCCCCATGAAGGATCGAAGGGATCCCGCTGTCGATGTCCAGATGGAAAACAAGTCCTTTGTCTTCCGTCTTCTTCTGCACCATATTTACCAGGTCATTCAACACGGACACAAAACTGTAATCCACCGTGACGATCTCCATTTTTCCGGCTTCGATCTTTGAAAAGTCCAGTATATCGTTGATCAGTCCCAAAAGCGTGTTTCCGGCCGTGCGAATGTTTTCGGAATACCCGAGGATCGCCTCATCCTGACTGTCTCGCAGCACCATTTCATTCAAGCCTAAAATGGCATTCATCGGTGTCCGTATGTCATGTGACATGGTAGAAAGGAAATAGGATTTTGCTTCATTTGCCTGTCGCGCCTCTTCCGCCGCTTCCGCCAGTTTACGGTTGTAGATCATCAATGTCACAAAATTGAATATCAGCAGCCCCAGCAGTCCCAACGATACGACACCAAGCAAAAGCCAGTCAACCACACGGCTTTCCACCAGATCATCCTTCGGGATGTATGCCAGAAGGCACCATACCCTCAGAGTCTCAAAAGGCGTATAAGAGATCAGGCAGTCCTCACCCTTAGAATTTTGAATAGTCATCGAACCCGCTCCGCCGATGATCTCCCGTTTCACGCGCTCATACTCTTCAATGGAAACATCATTATAGGACCGGTAATACTCAAAGAAATTGCTGTTTTTTAAGGATTTGCCGCGGATAACATAATCGCCGTCCTGGTCAATGATGCTGATCTCAACATTCTCATACTCGCCCTTTAAAAACACCAGTTTCTGTTCCAGTATACTGATGGGAACCACACGCATCAAAAGACCGGTCCGCAAGTTTCCGGTCTCCGGATCGAGCACCTGCACATAGTTCATGAATGCGATGGACTGTATTCCATTCATGGGATTTGTATAGGCTCTTGTGATATTGACCACACCGTCAACATCACTCACACTGTCGAGATTTTCAAAGATAGATACATTTTTGTAAGAAACCCGATAGTCACCGGACTGTCCTGTCTTTTCCGTGGTTGAGATCCCCGACCGCTCCGGATCATCCATAAAGATCAGATGCCCGGATATCTCAGGAGAGATCTTGGCCTTTCGGATATAGGAGATGGCCTCCTCTGCCGTCATAGGCGTGCCTGCTTCCGCGGAACGATTGACATAGTTTGACCATATATCGCAAAGATGCTGCTCATCTTCCAGATAGTTTGCGATGATCTGATCGACCGTGAGTGTCATCTTCTCATAGGCATCTATCACGCTCCGGTCGCTCTCTTTCGCCTTGGAATTTGCATATCCCACAATAAAAGCCAGTATGAGTCCCATGATCAAAAGATTGGGAATGATCACCAGCGCTTTTTTCACGCAAGTCCCTCCGTTTTACTCAAAGCATTTATTCAAAGGTTCCGTACATAGTGACGGCATCGTCCACAGTAATCTCGCCTTTTCCCACCTGATATGCCGCGATCCGGATCTGTACCGTGAGCGGATCGGTAATGCCCAGCACTTCCGGAGATATGGTGCGGTCCGCCGGCACCTGTCCAAAAGGCGCGTATACCGCATCAAAGGACAAGTCCCTGGTCGGTGTTACCAAACGCTTTACAGAAGCCATTTCTTTTAACTCACTGTCCGTGATCAGAAAACGCATAAACTCATTTGTCATATCCACATGATCCCCGTCTTTATTTACAGAGAACTCCACAGACGGACTGTCAATAAAATAACCGCCTTCCTCCGTCAGGGGGATCGGTGCAAATGTGTACTTAAACGGTGCCGCGGTAAACGCTTCGGACTGGCTTTCCCTCTTTTTCGTTCCGGATACCGTATCGCCTGCGCAGATCATCATCGGTACATCGCCTTCAAAGAAGCGCAGGATCACCTGGGTGTAGTTGTCCTCGATCTGATCACATGCACTCAGATCGATACATCCGCTTTGGATCAGCTGCTCCACCGCCTCCAATGCCGGACGCATATATTCTCCCGCAGCAGCATCCAGATCATTGGCCAGCGCCAGCGCCTCCGGATCTTTGGCAAGGCCGGCTACAAACAAAGGATAGGCAACCGTATACATAAAGCAGCTGGAGGAGCCCTGACTATAACCCATCATCGGACTGGTGTAGCCCCGCTTCCGAAACTCCTCACAAACATTCAGAAGTTCCGTCCAAGTCGCGGGAACGCTGAGGCCTTCCTTCTCAAACAGATCGTTATTGACCAGCATCCCATAGCTTCTGGAAAAAACCGGCACCATCATCACACGGCCTTCCCCATCGTGATTGATCAGGCCGGGTCGGAGGCAGTCCAGATCCAATCCAAGCGCGGCATCCGAGAGATCTTCCGCATGCGCAAATACCGCATCGTATTTTTCGTTTCCGCTCATGGATGCATAGGAGAAGAAAATATCCGGGCCATCCGCTCCTTCCAGCACCGTGCCTAATATATTGCTATAATCATCCAGCTTCACATAGCTGAGCTGAACATTCGGATAGATCTCGTTGAAGCGGTCAAATTCGGCCTCCAGCGCCTCAAAATTATCATAATTTCCCGCCACCGTGATACTGCATTCGGTGTTCGTATCGAGCGCCGGAGCAAAACCGCCCTCTGTCTTTACCGGCTCCTTCGCCCCGCATGCCACCAGCGATACCACAAGACTTATGCATAAAATGATGCTGAACCTCTTTTTCATTTTCTCTTCTCCTCCCGGATTTTTCGCAGGATACAAACTGTGAAAATTATAGCATTTTTTGCCTTTTTTCGCAATTGTTTCGTGAATTTGCACAATCACCTATATAAAAGAAAACCGGCCATCCGCTCGGGACAGCCGGCTTTTATGCCTTGTCGTCAATCTGTTAATGCTTTTTTACTGCATCTTCTCCTGCAGGATCTCCATGGCACGCTCCAGCTGGTTATCGGTTCCGTCTGCCCTGTAGGCTTCCCCGTCAAACTGCAGCTCTTCATCCGGCACGATACCGACCTTGTGGATATCGTTGCCCAGCGGCGTATAATAATGGCTGATGGTCAGCTTGATCGCCGAGCCGTCTGTCAGGGTGAAGATCCGCTGCACAATGCCCTTACCGTAGGTCGTAGTTCCCAACAGGGTTCCGATGCCGTAATCCTTGATGGCACCGGCCAGGATCTCGGAAGCGCTGGCACTATTGCCATTTATCAATACTACCAGCGGTACATCCAGCTCATTCTTGCCGTCACAGTCAAAGAATTCCTGCTCACCGTATTTATCCTCGGTATACACGATATGTCCCGCCGGAAGTATCTCTCTGGCGATCTGTACCACCGCACCAAGCGAACCGCCCGGATTGCTGCGAAGATCCAATACCAGGCCCTTCATCTGATCAGCTCTGGCCTGCTCCATCGCTTCCTTGAACTGGTCTACCGTTACTACATCAAATTCGCTGATGGCGATATATGCAATACCGTCGCCCTTGTTCTCATATTCCACACTGGGAGTTTCCACCTGGCGGCGCTCCACATCAAATTCCAGTTCTTCACGTTCGCCCACTTCCCCGCGGACGATCACCAGATGTACCTTGGTACCTGCCTCACCGCGGATCCGATTGACCACATCCGTCAGATCCCAGTCATACACATCCTCGCCATCAATCTCTACGATATAATCATCTTCCATCAGACCGCTTTCCAAAGCCGGTGTATTCTTGATCAGCCCGGTGATCCTCGGATACAGCGTGTCCAGATCTTTTACAAGATACGCACCGATGCCGAAATAGATGCCTTGGGTGTCATTTTGCATCTCGATCCATTCTTCCGGTGTATAATACTCGGCATACGGATCGTCCAGTGCCTGCATAATACCGGAGTAGATGCCGTCTTCGATCGCGTTGTCACTGATAGAATCAATGAACTCCTCATCGATCAGCATTTCCAACGCTCCGATCTTACCGATCACATCTTTATCCTGTAGCACCGAACCCTCCGGTACCTTTCCCGGCGTGATCTTTACCAGCCCCGTGTTGTTCCTGTTGGAAGACGGTGTCTGCGTAACTGTGATCTGCTGGGGCTCTTCGTTTGCCTCCTGCAGCTTCCTGCGATACGTACTGACGCACAAAACAATCACTGCTACAAAAGCTGCGATGATACAGCCTGTGAGTACACCCAGCCAGAATGATTTACCACTGTTGTCTTTTCTTCCCATAGCTTTCTGCCCTCTGATCCTTACTTGATATATGGCATCGGATCCACATATTCTCCGTTCTTACGCACACCGAAATGCAGATGGTTACCGGTAGAGCGTCCCGTAGAACCTACCGCGGCGATCTTCTGTCCTCTGGTCACCGTAGCACCTTTGGATACATACAATGCCGATGCGTGCATATATACCGTCATCAGGTTATCCCCGTGATCGATCATAATATAATTGCCCATACTGGACGAATAGCCCGCCGCGACCACTTTGCCATCATAGGCTGCCAGGATCGGCGAACCTCCGGGGGCCGCCAGATCCACACCATTGTGGAACTTCTGCACATGCAGTGTCGGATGCATACGCCAGCCGAAAGAGTCCGAGATACGGGTATATTTCGGTGCCGGCCACGCAAACTTGCCGCCGTTATAATGCAGCCGCTGTGCCTCTGCCAGCGCCGCCTTATCCGCAGCGATGGCTGCCTCCACATCTTTGATCAGCTGGTTCTGTGCTGCGATCTCGGCATCATACTCCTGGATTGCCTTTTCCTGAGTGGCAATATCCGCTTCATACGCCTTGATCTGCGCTTCCTTTTCGGCAATCAGCGTGTTCAGATCGTCCTGCTCTTTCTGTGCAGCCTCTTTCGCTGCTTCCAGGATTTCTTCCTCTTCTTCCAATACCTGCTTGGTCACATTGACTTCTTCCACCACCAATCGGTACTCTTCCAGTTTCTTGCGGTCATAATCCGACAACATCTGGATGTAATCCGCCTTATTGAGCATATCGCCGAAGGATTCCGCCGAAAGCAGCATCTCCATATACAGCGTATCTCCGCGCTCGTACATAAAGCAGATCCGTTCCTTCATTGCCTCGTACTGCTCGTTTGCCGTCTCTTCTGCCACCTGTAGCTCTGCACGCGTCACTTCGATCTCGGCTTCTTTATCGGCGATCTGCAGATTCAGCGCATCAATGTTTGCCTGGATAGTCTCCACTTCCGCATCCAGCGCCGCCACATACGCGCTCATTTCATTTTTCTTGCTCTCCAGACTGTTGATGGTCTGCTGTACGCTGGTACGCCCGCTCTGCAATGCTCTTTTTTCCTGCTGCAGACCGCCCAGCTCATCCTGCTTTTCCCCGATGCGTTCCTTCAGAGTGTCAATGTCGTCATCCGCACGCGAAACAAGACCGGCACCGAAAAGCACCAGTCCTGCAAGCCATACGCCCATCATGGATACTATGATCTTCTTTTTCATCACAAATGTCCTGAATACTTATACACGCAAATGTCTGCGTACCGTAAACGCACTGCCGAAAAAGCCGATGCCTACACCTACCGCCATCGCCACCGGGAACAACTGGTCAAAGATGGTATTTACCGGCAGGAATTTGAGCACCTGTGACAGTACGGAGAACCGTCCCACCACATACTCGATCAGCTTGTCATACAACCCATAAATGATCCCCAGCGGTACCAGCGCACCGATGGCGCCGATGATGATACCTTCGATCACAAACGGAGATCGTACAAAGAAGTCCGTCGCACCGATATACTTCATGATCGCGATCTCTTCTTTTCGTACCGAAATACCGATCATTACGGTATTGGAGATCAGGAATACGGAAACCGCCAGCAGGATCACGATGATACCGATCGATACATACGCGATCAGCGAATTCATACCGCTGAGCATATTGGCGGTCACCTCCGAACGATTGACACGGCGTACCCCTTCCATCGTCTGCAGATACGCTACCAGCTCTGCCTGTCTCGACACATCCCGCAGATAGATCTGATAGTTCATGGAATGCTCCAGAGGATTCTCTTTGAAGCCGTCCGCATATTCTCCCAGATATTCCTGTTTAAATCCTTCCCAGGCTTCATCCGCAGAAACATAGACTACCTTGGATACTGCCGAATGGTTCCGCAGGATCTCGCCGATCTCATCAATCCTCTGCTGCGGACAGTCATCGTTAAAGAATACCGTTACGGAAACGCCTTCTTCTGCGGTCTTCACCATATGCTGCACATTCAGTACAATGGCATAACCCAAACCAAACAAAAACAAACAAGCACTGATCGTTGCAATGGACGCCAGAGTAAACCATTTATTCTTAAAGGTGCTCTTGATGCCCTGCCCGATACAGTAAATCAAAGTACTAATCTTCATAAATATATCCACCCGCTTCCTCATCACTCACGATCACACCTTTTTTGATCGTGATCACGCGCTTCTTCATGTCGTTCACGATCTTGTCGTTGTGTGTTACCACAACCACGGTGGTACCGTTTTTATTGATGCGGTCCAAAAGATTCATGATCTCTATCGTATTCTTCACATCCAGATTTCCGGTCGGCTCATCTGCCAGCAGGATCGGCGGACGGTTTACCAGCGCACGCGCCAGTGCCACACGCTGCTGCTCACCACCGGACAGTTCGTTCGGTCTGGCCTTGTACTTTCCTGCCAGTCCCACCAACGCCAAAACTTCAGGCACATTACGATTCATCTCGCGTCTGGGCACCTGAATGATACGCTGCGCAAAAGCAACGTTCTCATATACATTTCGGTCTTTCAGCAGACGGAAATCCTGGAACACAACGCCCATGCTGCGGCGCAGCTTCGGCACTTTCCGCCTCGGCAGTTTTTCTACCTGGAAACCATTCACCAGAATGCTGCCTTCCGTGGGTTTTAACTCACGCAAAAGTAAACGGATCAGTGTGGATTTACCGGATCCGCTGTCACCTACTATAAATACAAATTCACCGCGTTTGATCTGAATATTGACATCGTTCAAGGCGGGAACACCCTTGATGTATGACTTGCTCACGCCCTCTAACGAAATGATCGTATTATCTTCGGATTTTCCCTTACGCTTCTTCTTATGCGTTTCTTTCTTTCTCTTTTCCCGGTTTGCCTTGCGTTCCAGCGCCGCAGCTTCTTCCAGCTCGCGCTCTTCCGCCATACGCTCTTCATGTTCGCGGATTGCATCCCCGATGCCGCCTACCGGTACCGTATCGTTGATCCGGTCCTCAAAACTCTTTACCGCGATCTCGTCCTGATATTCTTCCTCGGAATAGGTATCCTCGTATTCCCCTTCGTATACTGCATCTACTTCTTCCGGAAACTCTTCGTCGTAATCATCCTCGTACCCGCCTTCAAAGCCATCTTCTTCATAGGTTTCCGAATCAAATTCTTCTGTCTCCGCTGCATCCGTTTTCTCTGCAGTTTCCTCTGTATCCTGAACTGTTTCTGTTTCCTGTATCTCTTCTTCTGCCCCGGTATCCTCTTTCGTCTCTGCCGCCGCTTCCGCCGCCTTCTGCGCTGCTACCTTCTCCTGCAGGTCAGCCAACGCCGCGCGCACCTCTTCGGTGTCTTCTAATTCTCTTTTTTCTCTCCTTGCCAAAACACTTTCTCCTCTTGATTCCCCGCAGAACCGATCAATAACTCTGCGTCTCCATGTACTTCATATACTCCACAACCATCAGTGCGATCTTGAAGGTGATCGCATCCTCAAAGATCCGCAGATCCAGGTTGGTGCTCTTCTGCAGCTTGTCCAGACGATACACCAGCGTATTTCTGTGGATGAACAGTTGTCTGGATGTTTCCGAAACATTCAGGCTGTTCTCAAAGAATTTCTGTATTGTCGTCAATGTTTCTTCGTCAAACTCTTCCGGATTGCGTCCGTCAAAGATCTCCTGGATAAACATCTTGCACAGCGGGATCGGCAGCTGATAGATCAGACGTCCGATACCCAACTCGTTGTAAGGGATCACATCCTTCTGCGCAAAGAAGATCTTGCCTACATCCAGCGCCATCTTCGCCTCTTTATAGGAACGGCTCACTTCCTTGATCTCGCCTACAGAAGTACCATACGCCACTTTCACGCCTTCCAGGCCCTCCTTGGTCAGGAACGCCACGATATTGTGAGCAACTTTATCCACTTCCTTCACTGCCGCCTCATCCGGCAGCTCTTTCACGATCACCACATTGTTTTCATCTACTGCAGTCACGATTTCTCTGGCATTGCCTACTCCCAGACATTCCTTTACCATTTCCTGGGTATTGCTGTCCTTGCCGGAAGCGGTTTCCACGATCAGCACCACGCGCTTCATATCAATCTGCATATGCAACTTCTTTGCACGGCTGTAAATATCTACCAGCAACAGATTGTCCAGCAAAAGGTTCTTGATAAAGTTGTCCTTATCAAAACGCTCCTTATAAGCCACCAACAGACTCTGGATCTGGAATGCTGCCATCTTTCCGACCAGATAAGCATTTTCACTGGCCCCGGATACGATCAGGATATATTCCAGCTGCTGCTCATCAAAAATCTTGAAAAACTGGCAGTTCTGTACCTCCTGGCTCTCTGCTGAGGAATTTACAAAATCCTGGATGGCTTTTTCAAAGTTCTTCTTTTCTTTCATCGTGCAGACCACCGACCGTCCGTCACGATCCGCCACGCACAACTCTACATGCGCAATACTGGTCATCCCGTCAATGGTATTCTGCAATATCTGATTTGAGATCATAAGTTTCTCCTTCCCCTTTTCGCATACCTTCTCCGTCTTTTTTCGCGCGCATTTAGCACGCAAATTATTACAAAATTGTTACGTAAACCTTATTTCATCGGCATTTTAGCCAATATAACCCCGTCATTCTTTTATAGTTTTTCCATATTTAGGAACTATTTTAATACAAATAACCAAAAAAATCTACACTTTTATCGTATTTTTTCATATACTTTTTACAAAGAGCGGTATTTCTTGACAAAAGTCAGAGAATAGACGATAATATATTTAACTATAGAGAGGATCCGGCACCTGTATAAGGAGGTGGCTTATGAGAATCGGCGGCATCGACAATACCATTATCAACACATCTATGAGTCTTGCGCGCAGCAGTTCCATGCAGGATATCGGGACTGCCGTTCTGAGCAAAGCCTTAGACACTCAGGAAGCAGCCGGCGACAGCATCGTCAAGATGATCGATGCGGCAGCTATGGAACGCTCCGTCAATCCGCACATCGGCGGCAGCTTTGATATGAGCGTCTGATCTCGGCGGATCATTAAATAACAAAACATACAAAATCCCCTGTGCGATCGCATAGGGGATTTTTTTACTCTGCTTTCCAAAAATCTATTGCACACCCGATCCTTGTAAAAACTCTATAATCTGCGACATGAACAGTTCTATGCATACAAAAGCCAGACAGATCGCCAGTCCCAGGATCACGGGGGTGCCCATGACTTTCCCTCTCTCCCGCAC
>JAFXQR010000078.1 GCA_017526985.1 Lachnospiraceae bacterium | reverse complement strand
CCCGGATCAGTACCGCTACCTGCCAGCCGGTCTCCGGAATGGGCACATAGCACAGCGTTTCTTCCATTTCCCCGGAATCAAAAGTAATGCTTCCGTATTGTCCGTTCTGGAAATTCTCATAATTACTGTTCCAATCCGCTTCCGGAATATGTCCTTTTAATGCCTCAAAAAAATTGTCCTGCTTAATGATCGGGCCCAGTTCGGTTCCGGACAGATTGACTCCGTTTTGGGCATATAGCGCAAAGTTGGCCCGGTTCTGATCATCAAATGCCAGCAGGTCCGAGATCTCGTTGATATCCAGCTGTACAAAGCAGGCCTTGAACTTTTTCCCCATCAGGGTCAGTTCCGGTGTCGGGATTGCCAGACAGAGGTGTTTGGAGGAACCGTAGACGGTAACCGTGGTAATGACCCGGTCGTTGTCCTGCACCTCACTTAAAAATGTGTGCCGGCTTCTGCCGGTATAGGTCGTATACTGCGTATAGACGATATTGTCCTCATCCACCAGCGCAAAGCGGTGCAGACCAAGCAGAGATTTGACGATACCGAGGTTGTCACGCAGCTCCTCCTGCGAATCGATGCCTTCTGCCGCAATAAAAGCGACCGCTTTTTCCATATGTTCAAAATTGTTGCTGATCAGGTTAGAGATGGTACGCGCACGGCGATCCGCCATTTCTTCCAGATAAAAGGCACTGACTTCGGAAACGGCATCATCGGTTACTCCCCTGGTCTTCCACGCCGCCCATAATGTATTGGCCGTTATCATCGCAAGGACGACCAGGCTGCCCAGAATTGCTGTAAAAACGATCGTTTTGTTTGAGATCTGTTTCTTCTGTTTCATATGATATCCCCATACAGCATCGCCAGCATCGTGGCCGCATCCTTCTGATAGATTACCGTCGTGATCTCATCGATCTTTTCCGGAAACAGTTCGCCGGGCTGGTTCCCATCAGCGATCTTGACCGCCGTCTGTATGGTGTCATATCCGATGGAAAAACAGTCCTGCACCCCCAGACAGTAGATCACACCATCATTCAAATAACGCAAAGCTTCCTCGTCATGATCCATGCCAACGATCACAACGTCGTGCTGTGTTTCCGTAACCGCCCTGGCGGCCCCGACCGGATTACTCATGTTGCAGCAGACAAGACCATCCAGATCCGGATGTTCTTCCAGAATTTTAAGAGTCAGTTCATATGCCAGATCCACGGAATCCATATCATATTCCGTTGCTACGACTTCCATATCACCATACTTGGCAATCGTATCTTTTGCGCCTCTGGCTCGGTCTTCATGGCAGGGTGCTCCCACGCTTCCTACCAGGATTGCGATCTTCCCACGATACCCAAGTTTTTCGCACAATGCTTCCGTCAGGTCCGCACCGTCCTGATAATTATGCGTATTCCCGACATATGCGATCCTTTTACAGCCTTCCGCCGCATCCGAGCTGGAGAAGGTCATCACTTTGGTTCCGTTATCAATCATCTCATCCAGGACCGGTGAGATGATCGCATCATCCGCAACATCCACGCCGATCACGTCATAGTCTTGTTTCTGCGCTTCTTCCAGCCGCCGGATCTGGTCTTCCGCCGAAGCGCCTTCCGGGGCCATATATTCATACGTGATCGTAATGCCCTGTTCCAGATACTGCCGCTGTGCTTCCTCCATGCCAAGCGCCACCGCATCCCACCACGGATGAACCGTCTTGTAGGTAAAATAGAAATTGTAATGGTCTTTCTTTGGTACATAGGAATCCGGTTCGTGTTCAAAATCCACGGCACCGCTTACCGTTTCCAACAATACTTCCGTCTGCGAAACACTTTCCCCGCCACTATCAGCGGTCGCCCCTCCCGTACAGGACGTCGAAGCCAGCGTTGCTGCCATTACCGTAAGCATGATTTTTGTCTTTAAGAATTTCCGCATAAGAACAACCCCGATCTTCTTTCCTTACGTTCTTCCGTCGGAATCCAAACCGTAGGAAAACCCGCTGTTTCCGGCAGTTTTTCCACCGCAGATCCGGCTTATAACACAAATTATATTATACCACTCTTTTAGCATTTTGCACACCGAATCCCATTTTTTGTATCTTTTTTGCACATTTCCTACAATCAGATCACCTGCAGGCTTTTCAGAATAAAAAGGCCAGAACGTCAGCGAAAAAGAACATCCGAAGGTGGTCAGCATGATCACGCTGCTGCTCAGTGTCCCTTCGTATTGTAACCGCATACCTTTACGAATTTATTAAGATGTTAACATTTTTTGTAAAAGTACACGGTCACCTATTCTTTCAAATTTACTCTTTCGTCACGATCACCTCTTCCGTGTATTTTCGCTGCATGTCATGACGGATCTTACGGTCTTCCACGCTGTCAAAGATAATGGAAAAATCATAGTCTTCGGGATACAGTTCCTCGGCCTTCACGTGAAGCTTCACCCTTTTATGATTGATCCAGAACTTCCTCCCGGCTACCTGTACCCGCAGGGTTCCCTTATCATTCACCGTTTCACAGACGATCCCGATCTTCTTTTCGGGATATACCATAACGCTGTCACCGATATGGTAGAGTGTATTCAGCCCGGGATTTACTTTGACTTTTTTCACTTTGGAGATCTTTGGAGTTGCGGTCTTTTTCATTTCCTGTCCTTTTCTAAAACTATATCCTTTCGCGGCATCCTCACCATACGCTGCTTTTGCAGCATTTTCCAGCATATATCCGGGCATTCCCAATCGTTCGGCGATGTAAAACGCACAGCTTTCTCCCGCTTCACCGATCACCATCCGATAGGTCGGTCTCAGCGTTTCCTTATCAAACGTCATCCGGGCGTTTACGATATTCTCATTCTTTGACGCAAAATCCTTGATCTGCGGATAATGTGTTGTGACCAGAAAATTCGCACCGCTTTTTAATAACTCCGTAAGGATCGCCACTGCGATGCCCATTCCTTCAGCCGGATCCGTTCCCGATCCCAGCTCATCCATGATGACAAAGCTGTCCCGGGAGCTTTCGGCCAGTATCGCCAGCACATTTTTGATATGCGCGGAAAAGGTAGAAAGATTCTCCGAAAGATCCTGTCCGTCACCGATATCCGACAGATAGTTACTGTTCATGCAAATGTCAGCTTCTGCGCATGGAACATGTAGACCGCACTGCGCCATGTAACAGTTGATCATGACAGTCTTGATCGCAACGGTCTTTCCTCCGGTATTCGGTCCCGTGATTACAATCCCACGTTCCTTTTCTCCCATTTCAAAATCCAGCGGAACATTGACTGCGCGATCAATCAGCGGATGCCTTGCCCCCTTTAATACGATACGCCGTTCAAGATTCACCGCCGGCGCGCTGCAGTCAAGATCGATACTCAGTTTTCCCTTGGAAAATATAAAATCCAGCTTTTCGATCATCCTCATATTTTCTTCCATGGCAGGAAGTGCATCAGCCACAAGACTGCTCAGGGTATACAGGATCCTGTACACCTCGTTTTCCTCATCCACCTGTAAGAGCTGCAGTTCTTCAAAAAGCTTTGACACGGACGCCGGCTCTACAAAGACGGTGTTTCCGGTAGCCGACTTATCGATCACGCTGCCTGGAATACGGAAGCGGTATTCTTTTTTGACCGGAACGCATATCCTTCCGTTGCGAATCGTATGATAGCTGTCCGCCATCAGATCCTTATTGTTCCGGATCAGTTGATCCGCCTTCTGTTTCATTGTTTCTTTCACAGCAGAGATCTTTGTACGTAGATCAAACAGCACTTTGGAAGCCCTGTCATCCACTGCTTCGTTCCTTATCTGCATAACGATCTCTTCCCGGAGTTCTCCGCGCTCATCCAGATTTTCATCATAATAGGCCAGCGGATTTCCAAACTGCTTTCCCCTGGCAAGGTACTGTTTCAGCCGGTCTACGACCACCAGCACCTTTTCCACCCTCTCCAGCTGGTATGGTGTGAGGCAGTCCCCACGGACCGCTGCATGCAGGATCTCCCGAAGCTCCGTCACATCCTGCAGCGGCGGATTCCCCAGTTTATCGATCATTTCCCTTGCGTCCGTGGTCTCTTTCAGCTGATGAAGCAGTTCCTTCTCATCCGTAAAAGGCACCGTTTCCGCAATCTTTTCTTTCGCGTAGCTGCTTACAGCCAGCTGTATCCACATTTCCTTTACTTTATCAAATCCGATCTGTTGTTCTGTATTCATTTTTCTCTCCTTTGTATCACCAATCCGATAAATGACAGATATCTGTCCATTCCCCGGTCCATATATGTCTTGTCCTTTATCCCGTATTTGTGGCCGCTCGCGAACCAGTCGTTCCACGCTGCCTCATAGCAGTCCAGATCAAGATCCATGACCACCTCAAATTCTTCGCTTTTCCCGATCAGGTCCAGCCACCATCTCCTGCAATGGAAGGTATCATAATCCTTCGTATTTCCTTCCATCCATTCCAGCAAAAGAGCTGCTGCTTCACCCGTCAATTCTTCCTTTACACCGGGCATCGCAGCCATAAATACCCCGCCGGGCTTAAGAAAAGGCAGTATCTTATCCGTAAATACTCCTTCCTTTGCACCAAAATAGTGATATGCATCAATACTTACGATTGCATCAAAGTATCCTTCTGCAAAGGGAAGTGTATTGGCATCCGCATGTATGGGGATCACCTGATCTTCGATGCCCCATTTTTTGAATCGTTCGTCATTCTCCGCAGCCGAGATCCACAGATCTGTCGCAAAAACGCTGACCCCCGCTTCCTTTGCCAGAAACATACTGGTCAGACCCGTTCCGCAGCCCAGATCCATGACCCGTTTTCCTTCTTTCAACGGATACTTGGTCAGCATCTCATCCAGCAGCCGAAGACTATTGGGTCCCATCAGATATTCCTTGTTAAAAAATCCCTTATATTTTTCTATTCTGTTATTATTTTCAGTATTCATTTTTATCCATCCTTTCTTTTATGCCCGCGAACACATCCAGTCCGTGATATATGCTTGTTTATGTAATTCCGATGCCATGCAAAACGGACCATGACATCCCGCGCAAAGATATCATGGTCCGCATCATTAACTCTATTAAGCTCAAAAGGGTATCGTCCCTGATGGGCAACAAAAAAACGAGGCTGTTACGATTTCATGATATTAAGCGCAAGAAACAAACCGGCAGCAAATGCTGTCAATCCGTAAATCTTTATTGCATTGTTCGTACCGTGTCAAAGGCTATTACGCCGCACACTGTTCGTCATGCAATGGTTATCTCACCACGCTTAACATAAAATACCTCGCTTCTTCCCAAATTTTCTTCATTATAAACAGGCATCCCGCTCGTGTCAAGACCACAGAACCAGGGGGACGGACCTCATGGTTTTTCGGGGGAACCAGGGGGACAATTTTCCGTCCCCCTGGTTCCCCCCAACTTCCCCTGTTGACAATTATCTTACGACATGTTATTTTGAAATAGAACATTGTTCTAGTTTTATGAAAGGAGCTATTGCGATGAAGAACAGGATCTATTATTTCACCGGAACCGGAAACAGTCTGCGTACTGCAATGAAGATCGCGGAAAAAATGGGAGAGACAGAGTTAATCTCCATGAAGGTCGATCCCGAAAGTGTTCCGGCAACGGACTGTGATACGATCGGCTTTGTCTATCCGGTCTATCATTGGACCGTGCCGGAACCGGTGATCAACTTTGTCAAAAAGTTAAAGATCAACAGAAATGCTTATTTCTTTGCCGTCGCCAATCCGAGCTTCATCTGTGGCTTTGCATGTGAACGTATGGCGAAACTGCTTCGCAAAAAAGGAGCCGATCTGAATTACGGAAGCTTTGTTAATAGCGTAGCAAACTATGTGATCGTCTATCCTCCGTTCCCGCCTGCGAAGCTAATGGTACCGTTGATGGAAAAGAAGACCGATCGCATTGCGGAAGAAATCGCCCAAAGAAAAGAGCGTCCTTATCCGAGGGCCGGCCGTATGGTCCGCGCCAGATTTCGGAAATTTATGGGGCCGTATCTCGAGATACAGCGATATGCGGACCAGCCCTTTACCGTATCCGACGAATGCATCGGCTGTGGTTTGTGCAGCCGTGTCTGTCCCTGCAATAATATCCGACTCACGGACGGCAAACCCTCCTTTCAACACCATTGCGCGAATTGCATGGCGTGCGTTACCTCATGCCCGAAACGCGCCATCGGCTATGAGATCACCAAGGGTGACCGTGAACTGTTAAATGCATCCAACCGCAAAACAGGTCTGGTTAAGATCATGGGCTTGCCGGGAAAAAGAAAGCTGTACCGGAATCCATATATTACCGTACAGGATCTGACAAAAGAAAAAATCGAACTATAGGAAGTCTGTGTATGAAACAGAATAAAACCAAAGAATTATTATTAGAGATCGCAACACAGCTGTTTTCCGAAAACGGATACGAAGCCACCGGCGTCCGGGACATCCTGCAAACCAGCGGTGTCTCCACCGGCAGCTTTTATCATTTCTTTTCCTCCAAGGAAAGCATTTTTGAGGCTGTCATCGATCGATATCTGCAAGGGTACACCGAACGGATCGGCCGTATCTTTACCAATGAAGATAAATCTTTCTCTGCGCGGATCAATCTGTTTTTTGAGGAATTGAAAAAAACTTCCGATGGGTATTATCATAAACTGCAGGGCTATCATATGCATGAAAGTATGCAGCTATTACTCCATGAACAGACGCTCCGCCGGATCCATCCTTATATACGAGATGCACTGGATACCGGCATCCGTAATGGCAGCATTCGCCCTTGCTTAGATGCCGATGCCGCAACGCTTGCTACGGTATTGATCCGTGGTGTCGAAGGAATCCTGTCCTCTGCAAACCTGTCATCTGCAAGCAAAAAAGATATAAAGAAGCTGGAAAAAACGATCGGTGACTACTTGAAACTGCTTTTGGAATTCTAAACCTGCTATTCTACGGAAACACTACTTTCGAGGAGGGACATTACATGAAAATCGCATGGTTCTGCGTTCCGGCACACGGACATACCAATCCGACACTCGGCCTTGTAAAAACACTTACGGAAGCCGGGCATCAGGTCTGGTATTTCTCCTTTGAGCAATTCCGTGAAAAGATCGAGAAGGCAGGCGCAAACTTCATAAGCTGTGACGGATATGATTTTGAAATGGAAGACAAAGAGAATGCTGACCGCATCGGAAAAGACAAGGTTTTTGCAACGGAGCTTCTCGTTTCTTCAACATTAGCGCTGGATGAAATGAGCACGCGCATGATCGAAGAGATCAAACCGGATCTGGTCGTGTCCGATTCCATTGCGTTCTGGGGCAAACTTGCTGCCATGAAACACCGGCTGCCTTACGTATCCTCAACCACAACTTTTGCATTCAACCGCTACTCCGCAAAATATATGCAGGAAAGCCCCTTCGATATCGTAAAGATGCTGCTGGCAATGCCGAGGATCAACAGGCAGATCAAGCGCCTGCGTGATAAGGGATATCCGGTTAAGAGCCTGCTTGACATCGTACAGAATGACAACGATACAAATACCCTTGTATATACATCGAAATACTTCCAGCCATGTGCGGATACTTTTTCGGAACGTTATCATTTCATCGGTCCGTCCATACGGCCGATTACGCAGACTTTTGAAAAAACAGCAGATAAAACCGTCTATATATCCATGGGAACGGTCAACAAAAACAGCGATTTTTACCGCAACTGTATCAAAGCCCTTGCCACAACAGACTATCAGGTGATCATGTCCATGGGAGGAAATACTGATCATTTTGATGACCTTCCGAAGAACATACAGATCTATGAGTCAGTTGATCAGATGGCTGTTTTATCCATCGCCGATGCATTTATAACTCACTGCGGAATGAATTCAACTTCCGAGGGACTGTATTTCGAAGTGCCTCTGGTTCTCTTTCCGCAGACTCCTGAACAGGATGCCGTAGCAAAAAGAACCGAGGAACTCGGTGCCGGTGTCCGATTAAGATCGATCTCCGAAACAGACATTCTGGATGCTCTGAAAACGGTACTCAATGATACGCAGTATAAAGAGTGCGCCGTCCGGGTCTCTGAAAGCTTTAAAAACTGCGGTGGAGCAGAGGAAGCAAAGGATTTTCTGGAACAGATTTCGGGGCAATCGCCTAAACAATAGGAAAAGAAGAAAAACCACGGGGTCCATCCCCGTGGTTTTTCATTATGACTTATATAGATAGTACGGATAAGGGCGTGTCCATTTATGGGATTTTTAAGAATTTCGTTTTTTTCCCATAAATATCCGCAGCTCATCCGTATATCTAATATAATAGCATTATAAAGAGGTGGGCATTATGAGAAAAAAGACACTATCCATGATATCAATAGCGGCTGTTACCTTCATATGTGCTTTGGCTATAGGCGGATGCGGCTCCGGTACCGGCGGAGACATAATCGACAGCGCGGTCGAAAAGGTTGAAAAGACCGTAATCCCTGAAACAGAAAGATTCCGTGAGGATATCGCAGGCTCTGTTGGCGATCATATCATATATTCCTACAACCTCTTTGAAGGGAGAAAACTTGAAAAGGGCGAAAAGGAGGAGATCATCGCTTATCTGGAAAAAGTCGATAAAAATCTTACTGAAGACATATATGTTACCGGATGGATAAGGATGTCGCACGACAACAGCCTTAAGTTCAGTGCCAGGCAATGTGTAAACGGCGCGGTGACTACGGATGTATGGTATGCCACCGACTATACTAATCCTGATCCTAACATATGCATAGCAGATGGTGTTCCGCTTGCTGATATAGATACATCAGCTGTAGTCAATGTTAAGGATCTGATCCCCGTTGTGGTCGAAAAAGCCAATGCCCATCAAACCGACCTGTATGATTATAATGAAAAAGGGCTTTATGGCAGTTATCTGTTAACCTACGATAACAGGAAAGATATGCTGGTGTATGATTTTACCGTAAATGAGACCAGTCATGTTTATTTTGATGCACTAAGCGGCAGCCTCATAGACGATGAGTTCTGGGACGGAGCGATAGAAGATTGAAACCACACAAATCCGCCTGCCATCATTTATACATCTTTTCCTGCGTCTTATACATTTTTGCATAAAGCCCGTCCTCAAGCTTTAACAGGCTCTGATGCGTTCCGCGCTCCACAATCTCTCCGTCTTTAAATACCAGCAGCTTATCACAGAACCTGCAGGATGCCAGACGGTGCGAGATGAAGATTGCGGTCTTATCTTTAACCTTCGAATTAAACTGTTCATATATCTCCCTTTCCGCTATCGGATCGAGTGCAGCCGTGGGCTCGTCAAGTATCAATACCGGCGTCATCAGCCCCTGCGACAGTGAATCAACTTTCTCTTTGATCTGCCTGTTTATTTTTCCTTTGTCATGTTGTACCATAACAGGTGACATGCACATCCCCGGAGTGGATCGTCATATTCGGTGTACCGGCAGAAATGATACTTTCGGTACTCACAGAAAAAATATAAGAGGGAAACATATGAAGATTCTTATCGTTCCCATGGCCGCAATGGCAGAAACATCCGGTCCTTCTTCCAGGTGCCGGATCCTTGCAAAAGGGTTTGCGGAAGCAGGGTTGAAAGTAGCCACATGCCGTGCGGAAGATGTTAACTACAGACCGATCGAAGGAATCAAAAACTACTATCTGGAGATTCCCATGCCTATGGGGCTTCCGGCTCCCATTGCAAAAAGGGTATTCCCCTTTGCCCAGAAGACAGGCATCACTGCAAGAAAACAGGTAGACAGCTTTGATCAGGTTCTCTTCATGACCGGAAACCTGAATTACAGCTATATTGCTCACAGTGTCGCTTCCGTAAGCAAGGCGATCGAGGCATTTCATCCCGATATCGTCTATTCCGAATTTAATATCTCCGCTATAATCGCAGCACATATAGCAAATGTGCCGCTCTGCTGTACCGTGAGCTACCCTACACAGCATGAATATGCCAACAAACCGGAACTTTCAAAAGGCCTTAACCGATATCTTAAGGAAGAAGGTCTTTCCGAGGTAGATTCTGCCCTACAGTTATTCGATCTGGCTGATCGATCTTTCTGCCCGAGCATTCCGGAATTAGAACCGATACAGAAGGAGCATATGTTTTTCTGCGGCACCCTGAAAAGGAAACGTAAATGCATCCCCGGCGGAAGCAGAAACAAGATCGTTGTCTATATGGGTAACGGTACCGTATCCGCCCGAAAAATGAAGAAGGTAATTACAGAAGCCTTTTTGAAAAGCGCATATGAGGTCTATATCGCTTCCTCCTATCTGGAAAAGGAAGACCTGGGCAACATACATATCGCACCCCGCTGGGATTTTGAAGAGCTTCTGGATACCGCTGTTCTGTTCATTAACCACGGCGGGCAGAACAGTATTGCGGATGGTCTGCTCCATGGCGTTCCCCAGATCATGATCCCCGGAAAGATTTTTGAGAGAAAATACAACGCTGACAGCATTGAAAAGAATAACGCAGGAGCCATCCTTTCATCGGAGGAATTTACATCCGACAGCGTCCGTAGGACCGCAGAGCGGGTGATCGGTTCAGAAGTAATGATGGAAAATGCACGAAAACTTGGCGACAAGCTTGTTAGCGCAGGAGGCATCGAGACGATCCTCCAAGAGATAAGAAAACCGGCCACACTGTAGCAGCCGGTTTTTGTAATACACATCTTTTCCTTTTAAAGCTCAATCCTCCCCGACCAGATGTACCGTCCGGTAATCGTGTCCGGTTGCAGGCAAAAACTTTTCCAGCACATCTGCCGTCTTCATCTTCAGACTGGAAGTACATACACATGGGTGACAGCCGAGATATTCTCCCTTTAGAACATCCTCATCGATCAGAAGCTGTACCGCTCCGTCTTTATCATTCATAAGTCCCATGATGCTGACCGCGCCCGGCTCTATGTCCAGGTACTTCAGCATATCTTCCGGGTCTGCAAACGAGAGTCTTGCCGAATTGATCTGTGCAGAGAGTTCTTTCGTCTTGAATTTCTTATCTCCGGGCATCATAAGAAGATAGAAATTCGTCTTCTGTCTGTTACACAGAAACAGGTTCTTACATATGATAACACCCAATACGGCATCGATCTCATTACAGGCTTCCATATTATCTGCACGCTCATGATCGGTCCGATCGTACGCAATCCCAAGTTCATCCAGAAAATCATATGTGCGAACTTCTCTTTGCAGCCGGCCTTCACTATTCTCCGGTCTTCCTTTAAATACTTCCATTTTTTCCTCACTCTCTGATCGATAGCCTACGGTTATCCACCACACCGAATTATACTCTTTTTGCCGCTTTTTCTCAACTCCCGATCCGTATTTATTCGCAGAACGGAAAAACCACGGGGACGGTCCTCGTGGTTTTTATCATGCTTTTAAAAAATCCTCTTTGTTATCTGACCCGTCTGTACAGATCCTTCTTTTTTAATCCGTAGGCTTTTACGCCCTGTGACCAGCTCAGATTACCGGCGAGCATATAAAATGCCCTGGGGAATATATTGGGATCTGCATAAATATCTTCCATCAAAGATGCCCTATCGATCACTCCTGCCAGTTTTCTGAGTCCTTTCCCCACATTCGCCGCCGGTCCTTTTTCAATGTTTTTCCCTGTCATTAGCTTTCCCATCATCTCTCCGGCTCCTATCGCGAGCCCACCGCAATATGAATAGTCGCATTTTTCACACCACATACGTACCATCCCCATAAGATTCCCTATCTGGGAACTCTCATAAAATCCCATATTGGCGATAACATAGACCT
>JAFXQR010000077.1 GCA_017526985.1 Lachnospiraceae bacterium | reverse complement strand
GCCCAGAATACCGGAAGCCAGACCGCACAGGGCCAGCACCAGCATCAGAAGTCCCATCTTAACGATATGGTCCATATCGCCTTTTACGATACCGTCATCCACGATCGATCCCATCAACACCGGGATCGCCACCTCAAAGATCACTTCAAAGATCATACAGATCGGCGTCAGGATCGACGCCGTCTTATATTCCTTTACCTGCGCCAGCAGCTTTTTCAGCATTGTGCGCACCTCCGTTTCTTTCATCTAACCGTATAAAAATATACAGTTTATTGTAGCCATTTTGCACTAAAATGTCTAGTAAAAACTGTCAAACAATGATCACAATCCTCGAATAATACTTAAGTAATCCTGTCTTTGCTCAACTACGGCATAAACCGTAACAAGTTTCCTTTTCTCATCAACTTTATTCATCCGTTGATATGGACTTGCGGATCCGCTCTTCTCCATGGTAGCATGGCTGTATAAAACGGATAGGGAGATGGTTCATGCGTCTGATCACACAGATCAAAACCGACAGCAAAAATATCCACTGGGCGAAGGATATCTTCGGCGGCATTGTGATCGCGCTGGTATCCATTCCCATTTCCATGGGCTATGCGCAGATTGCGGGACTGCCGCCGGTCTACGGACTCTACGGCTCCCTGCTCCCGATCCTCCTGTATGGTTTCCTGACCACCTCCCGACAGTTTGTCGTGGGCGTCGATGCCATGCCCGCCGTGATCGTTGGCAGCCTTCTGGCGCAGATGGAGATTGCGGCCGAATCCGAAGAAGCTCTGCTCATGGTTCCCGTTATCACGCTCTTTGTAGCCCTCTGGTTTCTGGTACTCTATTTTCTGAGGGCCGGTCGGATCGTCAAATATATCTCCGTCCCCGTCATGGGCGGCTTTATCTCCGGCGTGGGACTCACCATCATCCTGATGCAGGTACCGAAACTTTTCGGTGGCACTCCCGGCACCGGCGAAGTGATCCCCCTGCTCTCCAACATCCTAAACCAGCTCCCGCAGCTCCATCCGCTTTCGCTTGCTTTAGGCTTGGGTACCATCCTGATCATCCTGTTCTGTAAGAAAATATGGCCAAAGATCCCTATGACCGTGATCCTCCTGCTTCTGGGGGCGTTTTTGCAATTTTTCCTGCATTTAGATCAATATGGTGTCAAAACCTTATCCCCTGCAACTGCCGGGTTGCCGCAGCCACTCCTTCCGGGCTTTATATTTACAGCAGATCGTCGTCTTCACTTCGCTCTTTTGGATCTTGCAGGATTCACTTCATTTCTCCCCGATCTGCTGATGCAGTCTCTCGGTATCGCTGCCGTTGTCATGGCCCAGACCCTGTTGGCCTCCGGCAACTATGCAAAAAAATACCAGGATCCCTTCGATAACAATGCGGAACTGCTGGCTTACAGCGTGATGAATTTCGCAAGCGCATTCACCGGCACCTGCCCCATCAACGGCAGCGTCTCCCGCAGCGGCATTGCCGATTCCCAAGGCGTCCGCTCCCAGATCATGTCCGTCTCCGCAAGTATTACCATGATCCTGATCCTGTTATTTTGCACTCCCTTGCTGAAATATCTTCCGGTACCGATTCTTACCGGTATTGTGATCACCGCCCTGATGGGTATTCTGGAGACCAAAATGGCACATAAACTTTGGAAGATCAGCCGCAACGAATGGCTCGTCTTCCTTATCGCCTTCTTCGGTGTACTGTTCTTCGGCACCCTCTATGGTGTCATCATCGGCGTGATCCTTTCCTTTGGCGAGATTGCCATCCGTTCCGTTACCCCGCCCACCGCTTTTGAGGGCCGCATCCCCGGGCATGGCAATTTTTATTCCTTAAAGCGCAACACCGCTGCCCGTCCCATCAAAAATACCGTGATCTACCGCTTCAGCGGCAACCTGTTCTTTGCCAATATTGACCTTTTCTGTGACGAGATCGAAAGCGCCATCAAAGAAGATACCCACCAGATCGTAGTGGATGCCCGCGGCATCGGCAATATCGATGTCACTGCCGCGGAACGCCTGGTGCAGTTTTACCAGAGCCTGCGGGAACGCGGCATTCTCTTCTATCTCACTGAACACGATGGCAGCTTAAACGACCAGCTGCGTACCCTGGGCGGCGGTCTCCTCATTGAAGAAGGCGCCATCCGCCGTACCATCACCCTGGCTCTGCGTGATGCCGGCCTGGAAAAGCCCTACGAACTGGAAGATACCGAGAACAACGCCTCCCTGCTCCATACCGCCACCATCCGTCTGTCCGATGCCGGTACCGGTGTGGAAGCCGAAGAGCGCCTCTCCGAATTTGAATGGGTATTCGGGAAAGATGCCGAGGAAAAGATGGAGCTGCTGGCCTGCACCATGGCTGATGAACTGGCCGGTGCCGGCAGTGACTATGACAAACTGGAAGCTCAGTTTCTGGACGAAGACGGTATCCGCACCTCCTGGGGACTGCTTGGGCGTTTTGATGAAGATGAGTTCTGGGCGTTATTGGAGATCCGCCTGCAGGAACTGATCTCGGAAGGGCGGATCACGGCAGATATGGCCGCACGCATCGAACGCCACATCGAGCGCCGCCGCGCCTTCGGTCAGAAGAAACTGCAGGAGCTGAACCCTCACGCCCTGCGCCTGCTGAACAAACATGAAAAGGTGCTCCGCAACTACATCAAGCGGAAGCACCCGAAAGAGTATGAAAAATATATGGAACTGCGTCAAAAAACTTCCTCTGACAATGTGTGATCTATACCACGCTCAGACTATACGGATGTTTTCGCGGATTCCCCTTTTTTATATGGCCTCTGCATCATATTCCCTGGAACAGCCTCACCAGATATCGGATAAACGACAATATGCATATTGCTAATACTCCGTAGCTGAAGATCGTGATAGACCATCTATTAAAGCCGTGCCCATTCCTTAATACAACGATATCAAGCCCCATCCACGCGCCAAATGCCACAAGCATCGCATGCCTTGTTCTCGAATCACCCACAGCATAATTTCCGTTCACCAGGACCTCATAAAGCGTAAAGATCCATCCCAGAGCCCAGAAGATCAAAGTAAACCACATAAGGAACATATAGTAATTTCTTCTGGGAGTGCTGGTAAGATGTTTTACCCTGGCAGCACCATTGCCGCTTCTGGTGACCCTGATCCGACACCCGGAGTCAACATTGAGAACCGTCGGAATAAAGATATTCTCTCCATTTTTCGTGATCACGATACCTTTGGCAGGAATAAAACCCATACCAAAGGATTTCAATTCAAAAGCTGTCTTATATTCATTCGGCTCAAAAATAACAGTTTGGGGATTCTTCATAATAAACATATCACTATCCTCCTTTTCCGGATCTGTAACATCCCTATGATATGGATACGAAGAAGGACTGTTTTTTTATGGAAAATATTTTATTGTTAATTTTCCACCGGAATCCGGAATTATTCCGTCTCTTCCGCAGGGTAATGGAGAACAGCAGAGTTCACCATCATCAAGGTGATGTCCGTGATCTCCGTTGTCTGTTCCTCATTATCCTTATCCGTATACTGCCGGATCCTTAATTCGGCATTTCCGCCAAGGATACGATAGTCCGTGAGCAGACGGTCGTCCTCCGTTATATAAGTAACCGAAATGTAAAGATAGCCGTTTACTTCGGTGGTACCTTCCGCGAAAACACAATCCGGATGTTCTTCCAGATTACGATCCTTCCATCTCTCTATATATCCTTCTATATCGGGATTACTGCTCCTGCCAAAAGAAACTAAAACAAGACCGCTGTCGCCGGACGGATCACTGCCCGGAGTGAGCTGCGTGACCGTTTTCCCGTTTTCTTCTGTCTGTCCCGGACTGATCCAGTCCGACGGAACATCAATACAAAACGCTTCATTATTCTCGTCGTGAAGATGAAGCACTCCCTGCGCTTGTCCATATGCATTACTTTCGTTATTTGCAGTGGGCGCATCCGGAACAATCTCATCCACGAGCTCTATCATATTTTTCGCCAGCTCATTGTCTGCCGCATCACATCCGGCAAGCACGCATACGGATAAAACCATTCCTGCGGTCAGCGCAAGCACTTTTCTTTTCATAGTTTTCTCTCCCTCATAACAGAATGAATATTTACCCCTTTATCATTGACAGTACCTTTTTGAACAGAAATACAACTGTTGCAGAAAGTACTGTTACGATCACAACATACAGCGGTACACCCAACACCGCCATATCCCCCATAATAAACACCCCGCAATCCTTCAGGATCTCGATCACCATCGGGTGGATCAGGTAGATCCCCAGCGTCAGCCCCGCCAAAACCTGACCAAGTGGACGGTTCTCCGGCTGGTTTTTAACCGGGGGACAGTCCTTGGCCGCCTTCTCTGACTTACCAGAACGATTCCTATGATTCAGAAACAGGATATAGATGGCGCTGCTGGTCAGAAGATTGGTAAAGCTGAGTGGCGACGAATACCCGTCAAAGAATACGCCGTCCGCACGACTGCGCAGCACTCCGAAAATGCATCCGAAAACCAGCGCGACAACTCCCGCGACCACCAAAACCGCTTTTCTTCCGTTTATCCATTCCTCTTTCCATTGATACAGAAAATGGCCAAGAATAAAATATCCCAGATACCCCAGAAAATACGATACCTCAAACTGTCCCAGAAAATCCTTCAGCAGATATTTAAACGGAAACTCAAAATAGAAGAGCGTCGGAAGCAGCAGTGCCAATACCGTAAAAGGTATCAGATATAACAGACACACTTCCCTCTTCTGCACTCCCTGCCAAATCAAAGGTACCAGAAGTGACAAAATAGCGATCATCGGCAGATACCAGAGATGATAGAATCCACGCCCGCCGATCAGATCCAGTACCAGTTGCTTGATACTGCTGCCGGAAATTCCCTGCCCTGCCCGCAGCAGATCAAAGAGCAGGTAGATCCCCTTCCACAGAAAATACAATCCCAGGAAATACAAAAAACGCTTTCTCACCACATCCCGGACAGATGCTTCCTTTCCCGATCGCAGCGCCAGCGCACCGCTCATCATCACAAAGATACTCACACCGGAAAACGCCAGGGTATTGCAGCACTGACAGAAGGCAAATGCCCCGCTATTCACTGCCGAGGCGCTGATCCCCTGGGCAGAAACATGCACCAACACCACCAAAATACAGGCAAATATTCTCAAACTGTCAAATGATCTTACTCTCATAGCAACCTCTTCCGTCATCTCTCCCGGCCATTATCAAACAAATGCACTGCCGGGGATCCCAACTCTGTCATTGTAGCAAAATAACCCCCTTCTGAAAAGTCCCTTGCCATACCCCCAAACTCTATATTATACTGTAGCAGAGAAACAATATGATAAGGGAGACTCCTATGAACGAAATGAAATTTGCCGTACTGATCGACGGCGATAATGTCGCGCCGAAATACTTAAAGGCCATCCTGGATGAGGTGGCAGATAACGGTGTGGCGACCTATAAACGAGTATATACCGATTGGACTTCATTAGCCAGACAGGGTTGGAAAAAAGTGATGCTGGAGCATTCCGTTATGCCGGTACAGCAGTACAGCTATACCACCGGCAAAAATGCCACCGATTCCGCTATGATCATCGATGCAATGGACATCCTCTACACCGGCAATGTGGACGGTTTCTATCTGTGCACCAGCGACAGCGACTTTACGCGTCTGGCGGCCCGTCTGCGTGAAGCGGGTAAGTTCGTAGTTGGCGTCGGCGAGGCCAAGACACCTTCCGCTTTCCGCAGCGCCTGCAATTCTTTTAAGCTGCTGGAAGTCATCTCCGGAAGCGACGATACCTCGGATGACGAGCCGGCACAGAAGAATACCGGAAAGAACAAGAAAAAAGAATATGCCCTGACGCCGATCAAGGAGATCAAGAGCTCCATCTACAAGATCATTGATGAAAACTCAAACCGCGGCAAGGACACCTACATCGGCGAGATCGGTTCCCGCCTGATGAACAAGTACCCCGATTTCGATGTGCGTAACTACGGCTGCACCAAGCTGTCCACCTTCTTAGAAGACAAGATGCCCAATCTGGTCCTGCAGCACAAGAACAGCTCCACGGTCATCAGCATCCAGAATGCCGATATTGATAAAAAGGATGTGGAAAATGAGATCATCGCGATCCTGATCCGCCACGGCAATGTCTGCAACAATATGGCCGTGATCAACGAAGAACTGAAACAATGGAACGGAAATTTCTCCGCCAAGAAATTCGGCTATAGCAAGTTTTCCTCGTTCCTGCAGAGTTTCGACACCTCCTCCTTTGAGATCGATGCCGACCAAAACAGCGTGATGCTGAAGGATCACTTTGTGAATCCGTAATAGTTATCAAAAGATCTGATCACAGACCATTCAAAATAAAAATCCCGGAGCTGATAAGTCTTCGGGATTTTGTTATCTTCTGCCACACAACTCCCAAAACGCCACGGCGCTGGCCGCTGCCACATTCAGGGAATCCACGCCATGCTGCATCGGGATCTTCGCCGTATAGTCGCAGCCGGCAATCGTCGCCTCCGTCAGCCCAAAATTCTCATTTCCCAGCAGGATCGCCAGTTTCTCTGCCTGTTGCAGATGCTCATCCGCGATACTGACAGACCGGTCCGTCAAAGCCATGGCAGCTGTCGTATAGCCCAGTTTTTTCAATAACTCTACGTTCACCGCATACTCTTCGGGCTTCCGTTTGGGATCCTCCACCGGATTCGCGTTCCTTTTCTTCGGTAAGAATCCCCAGGGGATCTGAAACACGGTTCCCATACTCACTCTGGCCGCCCGTCTATATAATGGATCACTGCAATCCTGCGTCATCAGTATCGCTTCCACACCCAGTGCTACCGCCGAGCGGAAGATGGCTCCCACATTGGTCGGATTGGTCACGCCTTCCAACACGGCGATCCGTTTCTTGCCATCGCACACTGTTTCCACTGCAGCCAATTCTTTACGCCGCATGGCACACAAGGCCCCTCCGGTCAGCTTGTACCCGGCTAACTGCGACAACACATTCGATTCTGCCACATACACCGGCGCATCCCCGATCCTGGAGAAAACACTTCCTTCCGTTTCTTCCAATATCCCCGGCTCCACCAGCAGGGACATCGGCTCATACCCAGCATCCAGCGCTCTTCCGATCACCCGCAGGCTCTCCGCGATAAAGATCCCAAGATCCGGCTCATAATAATGCAGCAACTGCGTCTCCGAACTGCTGGCATAGATGGATAATTCCGGTAATGCTAAATCTGTTACCTCTATTCTGTTCATAGATCGCCCTTCCTCGTACCTTGCTCTTTACAACTCTACCCCCACCCCTATACTTCGTCAAGCATAAATACGTATTTGGCGAGCTCCGTTGCTGTGGCGAAAAACTCTTGCCCTCCCCTTGAGGGGAGGGTGCCCGAAGGGCGGGTGAGGTGGACAAAAGTCTGCGGAGTATACATGGAAGCCGGGGCAGATAAAGCAGTTTTCGAAGCCTT
>JAFXQR010000076.1 GCA_017526985.1 Lachnospiraceae bacterium | reverse complement strand
CCACACCCTTTCGGATGCAGCCCCCCTCATCAGTTCTGTTGGATTTCTGACCTGCGATCAGTTGTTCGCAGCGTCGATCTTTGCCTGCCAGCTCTCAACAACAGCGTCTACAGCCTCGGAAACCTTAGCATCGCCGTTGATGCCCCAGATCAGGTCGGGACCGGTCTGAAGGTCAGGGATCATACCTGCAAAGGAGATGCAGCCGTGAGCGGGATCGCTCATCATAGGCAGGGTCTCATCCAGTGCGCGCTGGTCAAAGATACCGGAACGTGCACGGGAAACGATACTGTTCTCTTCCTCGATCTCGGGCGGAACCTCAAACCATACATCGTATGCGAATGCAATGTTCCAGGCCTTCTCTGCATCGTAGCAGCCGGGGATCAGAGCGGGGTTGTTGCTCCAACGGTTCACGCACTGCTTGTCAGCCTTGTCGGGACCGTAAGGCATCATAACGAAACCGGCATCAAAGGAGATGTCAGCCAGGAAGTTACCCGGAGTACCTGCATACTCCTGCTCAAGCAGGAACACAGCATCACCGTTCTTCCAGGAATCCTTGTAGTAATCCCAAGGTGCATCCTGCATCGTGCCATCCTCACCCTGAACCTGAGGATCTTTATGACGATATTCCTTGATCATGCGGTTTGCAAACTCAAGAGCGTCCACACAAGCCTGCTCATTCACCTTCAGAGTGTACTTACCGGAAGCATCCTTACCTACGATCTCACCGCCGTTCGCATAGATAAACGCTTCAACAGCACCACCGGTGTTTGCGGTCCAGCCGGCCACATCAACGGTACCGTCGTTGTCGGTATCTTTCTGAACGTCCTTACAGATCTGCTCGAAAGCATCCCAGGTCCACTGACCGTTCTTCTGCAGATCATAGATCTCATCAGCGGTATGTCCGCCGTCTTCCAGAAGCTTCTTGTTGAAGTATACGCCGTCACGAGGCTCAGCAATGCTTCCATAGAAAGCATAGATGCCGCCGTTGTAGCTGTACTGCTCATGCAGAAGGTTCTGCTGATACTTATGATCGCTGAAATCAAGGCAATCAAGAGTGGACAGATCATACATCTGGCCGTTACGCATTGCAGCGGTCATTTCGTTACAGTCACGAACGGTGAAGATATAAGCATTGTCATCGCCGCCGGTGGTAACATAATCTACGAACTGCTGAGGAGCATTGCCCCAGTCGCAGTTATCCACGATACCCTGGCTCATCTTGAAGTTGTACTTCTCCATAGCCCACTCACGATACTCGCGGATCTCTGCCTCGTAGCTGGACAGGCTGTCGGGATCTGCCTGCATGATGTCGGTCTCATCGGTGGAGAACCAGTCACGGATGACGATCTCCATACCACCCAGATCGATCGGGCTTCCGTCAGCCTTGGTACGAACCGTATAAGGCTCAACTTCTTCTTCGGGCTCGCCGCCATCATCCGGATCCACGGGATCGGAGCTGGCATTGGGTGTCGGCGTTGCGTCACCGGCGGGCGTCGGGGTTGCTGCGTCTCCGTCGCCGCTCGAGCAGGCTGCCATGTTGAATGCCATCACAGCAGCGAGAGCAACAGGTACAAATTTCCTTTTCATACTTTTTTACCCTCCATTTAAAATGTGTGCTATTACCTTATCCGTTCGGAGACTATCCTCCTCCCGGAAGTAACCATGTTATAATAATATACCACTCGGTTTACAAAATCAACAGATGATTCAAAATTTGTTCAAAGTTTGTTCATTTTTTACATCTTGATACCGGTGGAAGCAATACTCTCAACAAATTTCCGCTGCGCAAAGAGATACAGTATGATCAGCGGGCCTACCACCATCAGCGTACCGGTAGACAGGATACAGTTGGAGTATGCGATGGAGACCGCAACTTTCTCGCCGGTCAGACGCTGGATATACACGCCCAGGGAATCGACCACCGTCGACAGGCTGGTAGCCACCAGACGTTTGCCGCCGAGGAACATGGATGCGTAGAAACCGTCCGTCCACTGCCATACAAAGGAGAAAAGGAAGCAGGACGTGATGATCGGCGTTGCCTCGGGAAGCATGATCTTCCAGAAGGTCTTGAACATGCCGCAGCCATCCACATAAGCCGCCTCTTCCATATCCATGGGGATGTTCCGGAAGAACTGACGTATCATGTAGATATACAGACCGTCCTTCAGGCCCATGCAGCCGATGCACATCATATAATAAGGAATGATGGAACCGCGTAGGTTTAAGGAATCTCCCGTTATCAGCTTGAAGATCCCGAAAATATCAAAGAAACGGAATCTTAAGAACAGCGAAGTGGAAATGACCTGGGGAGGGATCACGATGATCAGCATGACAAATGCGAACCACAGCTTCTTGAACGGGAACTTGAAGCGCGCAAAGCCATACCCCACCAGAGTACACATGGCGATCTGGATGACCGAGGTCGTCAGTGAGATGATGAGGGAGTTGATAAAACTCGTCTTATAAGTCATAACCTCAGCCGCGATCTCATAGTTTGCCAGCGTAAAATGCTGGGGGATCGAAATGACCACCGGATCAAACAGATCCTCCTCCGTCATAAGGCTGACGGAGATCTTGTTCAATATCGGCTGCAGGATCATAAAGCACAGACCGAAGAGAAGGATGAACCTGCAGATACTCACAACGATCGAAGTAACCCTCTTTTTCAGCAGGTATCCTCCGGATTTTTTGTTCCGATCCCAGAAGGTATCCTTCTTGATATCAACATTAATCATTGTAATATACCCCCTTGGAGATAGCTAGCGAAGTAATTCCGACAAACGCGATGACCACCACAAAGTAGACCCAGGTCATAGCGGATGCGGTGCCGTAGTCCTGTTTTGCGACCATCGTCGTACGGATCTTTTCGATGACCTCATTATCCGAACGCATACAGAAGTCTACTACGGTATAGACCCAGTTTACAAGGAAGAGGGAACTGATCATGGGGAAGGTAACCTTCCAGAGACTCTCCCATGCGGTACAGCCTTCGATCTGTGCAGCTTCGTACATGCTGCTCGGGATCGTCTGCAGACCGGAAAGGAAGATGATGATCTGGATACCGCTGGCCAGTGCCACGTCGTAAATATTATTGATGACTTCGAAGACCTGCTCAAAGGCTCTGGTACCGACGCCGGTGGTACGCAGGATCGTCTGCAGGCCGGCCGTGATGCTGATACCGGAAGTGGTGGTCTCCACGGTCTGCTGCAGCTGTGCGATCAGCTGGTTATTGGATTCCAGACCAAGCATAACGCCGGAGGAAAGGATGACCGGAAGGAAGAAGACCGCACGGACGAGTGCACGTCCCTGGAACTTCTGGTTCAGGATCAGCGATACGAAGAAACTGAAAACGATGATCGCGAAGGAATAAACCACCATTCGCAGCAGCTCTTCCGTCAGCAGACGGACATATTCGGGATCCACCCGGAATGCGTAATTGTAATTCGCGAGACCGTTATAATGCAGTTCAAATACGCCGGCCCCCAGTTCCACCTGGGTGAAACTCATATACAGAGACTGCACAAAAGGTCGCAGCATAAAGACCAGGAAACCGAAGATAAACGGAAGGATAAAAAGATACCCTGCTTTGGCTTTACGTCTCTCCAGTCCGACCAGCTTTTTTTTCTTTTTCTTCTTCTTTTCCATTTCCATGTTTTTATAGCCTCTCTTCTATCCGTTTAGTGTCAGCCTCAGCGTACCACGACATAATCGCGGGTAGGTACCACGGTACCGTCCTCTGCCGTATAATCTTCCGTAAAGCTGTAGTTCACATATACTTTGGTCCCGTCTGCATAGCTCGTGCAGCGCACATAGCTTGAAAGCACGTCCTGATCCTTGATCTCCTAATTGAAGCAATGCCCCATCTCTTCATTATAGCGCTTGCACATACTGATCATGCGATTCCGCCATGCCGCATATTCGCAGCCGTAATACTCGGAATAGAGCGTTTTCTGCAGTGCGAAGGAGCTTTCGCTCATCAGGGTAAAGTTTAATCCTGCGCCGTACTCCGCACTCTGCAGCAGCTCTTCCTGCTCGTCGCCGCAGATATTGATCGGCCGTCCGGTGTAATCGATATATCCGTGAATAGCGATCTGATAGAAAGGTACATTCGCATCGATTATGGTATACTCCGTGCCTCTCAGATCCATATTGGTGACCATATCCACATAGGGAACCGCATAATCGTTACCCATGTTGATCATGACCTTCTTGGTATCCATGGATTTCAGGAGCTCTTTATTCTTGTTCTTTGTATCCTCACGGCTGTGCATCTCTTTCCGGTAGAAATCGGAGGAAATATCCATGCCGATATCCTGGAAGGATACGCCGGTCCCGTAATCGTCACATGCCGCCGACAGATTGTTCGCCATCTCCATGGCCAGATCCGTATGGAGCAGGTAGTAACTCTTGAAGCCTTCACGCGCGGCATAAGTCACATGGCTGTAATTGAAGAGCTCTGCGCGCTCCTTCGTCAGCATTCTCGCCGCATCACGATAGGAAAGGAAACCGTCAAAGATATCGCTGTCATGTTCATACTGCGTGATGCCGTCCAGATAAAGATCCACTCCCAGGTTGGACGCGGTGGTCGCCAGATCCCGCAGTTCCTTTTTGGAACCAAGCTGCCAGACCGGTTTGACCTTGGTAAGGATCTGCTGGTTCACGCCGCCGTTACACCAGCCCGTATACTTCACGGAAAGCTTTCCGATCCCCTCCGCTTCCAGATCTTTGATGATATCTGCCGCTTCCGTAAAACTGGTGAGCTTCAAAGGCAGGGATACGGGGAAACCGAGCACCTGCTGCACCTTGTCCACGGCACCAACGAGTTCCACGCTAACAGGCGCAACCTTATCCGTGTTCAGCGACATGTAATCACCGTAGGAGCTCTCAAGGTAATCCCTGTACGCATATGCCATATCCACATAATCCGTCCCGTCAATGAAGCGGTAACGCTGGGTGATCTTTTCATTCTCGGGAAGATTGGTCTGGAAGGAGTATACTGCGGAACTCGACATATTCGAGACCTCAAATTCCTCCTTCGGGCAGATCGTGTACTCGGCGTCAACATAGTTGTAATCATTCAGCTTTCCGCCGACAGATGCCTTGACGGCCGCATAGGAACTGCCGTCCTCCATGATGCAGAGGAAGGAACCGTCGCCGCTGGAATGACCGAAAGCATTGAAATACGCACGTGTATTATGGATCACGTATCTGCGGCGCTGGCAATAATCCCAGCCGTACACATTCGCATAATAACTGCTCTGCGCCGTCTTTCCGTTGTTGTAAGTGATGAGGCCGCCGCCGCCTTCGGGCACCAGCATGAAGCCTTCTTCATCCTTACCGCCGGCTCCGAAATAGGGAAGCGGCGTAAGAAGCGTGATCGGCGTTTTCTTGTCAAACTCAAAGGATGAGAAAGGAACATCAACGACAAGGTCGCTCCCCTCAAGCCGGAGATCCATCTCTACTTTGAAAAGCTGCTTGTCCTCATCCGAATTGGACTGGTCCAGGAGCTTATCCTGTTCATACTTCTCATAGGTATAACCCGCTTCCGCCAGGGACGCTTCGATCTGCTGTTTGCGGTCTTCACGGGTATTGGCCTTCAGGATGTACACGGGTTCTTCGGCCAGGATCGGATACTGCTCCAGCAGCGCTTCCTTGTCATCACCCTTCTTCAGCTTCTTGATATCGTACTTTTTGTACATATCCTTGACCAGAGAAGCTTTGTTCTTTTCCATATTCTCACGGAGCGCATCCAGCTCGGTAACACGGATCACGGTAGGGATGATGTACTCTCTCTCCACCTTACCGAGGGTATACCGGAGTTTGATACCGTTCTCCACCTGCTCGATCTCGTAGATGGAATTGTCCACGCTGAACGCCTTCGTATCATAAATGGTCTCCAGACCGCTCTTGATACCAAAGCTCAGGAGCAGATTGGACTGCATGCGGTTCTTTTCTTCGGAAAGTGCACGGCTGTCGCTCTCTGCATTCTCAAT
>JAFXQR010000075.1 GCA_017526985.1 Lachnospiraceae bacterium | reverse complement strand
TTATGAGCTGGATATCGTAGAGTTTGAAGATTATGTACAGCCGAACCTGGTGGTAGAATCCGGCGAGTTTGATGCAAACTATGTGGAGCACGTACCGTACCTGAACAGCTTTAACGAAGAGCAGGGAACCCATCTGGTAGATGCCGGTGACATCCACTATGAGCCGTTTGGTATCTATCCGGGTACCAAGAAGAGCCTGGATGAGATCGCAGACGGTGACCGTATCGCAGTTCCGAATGATACTACCAATGAAGCAAGAGCACTGCTTCTTCTGCAGGACAATGGTCTGCTGAAACTGAACGACGGCGCAGGCCTTACCGCGACCGTAAATGATATTGCAGAGAACCCGTACAACATCGAGTTTGTAGAACTGGAAGCAGCACAGGTAGCACGTGTAGTCGGTGAAGTAGAGTATGTGGTATTAAACGGTAACTATGCACTGGAGGCTGGTTATTCCGTAGGTAAGGACTCCATTGCATACGAGTCCAGCGATTCCGTAGCAGCACAGACCTATGTAAACATCATCGCGGTTTATGAAGGACACGAGAACGATGATAAGATCAAAGCCCTGGTTACGGTATTGCGGTCGGATGAGATCAAGCAGTTCATAACAGATACTTATGACGGCGCAGTGATCTTCTTCGAGAAGTAAGTAAAGAAACCGGAGGGCTTGCAAAAGCCCTCCATTTTCTTAATCATAATACGCACGATATCAGGATTAAGAAAGTGAAAAAAATGATGATATTGGAGACAAGATGATATGAGCCTGATTGAGATCAAAAACCTGACAAAACAATTTGACCTGGACGGAACGACGGTCACAGCATTAAACAATGTAAGCCTGCATATCGAAAAAGGAGATATCTTCGGCATCATCGGTATGTCCGGTGCGGGAAAGAGTACCCTGGTTCGGTCCATTAATTTCCTGGAGCGTCCTTCGGAAGGCAGTGTGCGGATCGACGGTGTGGATCTGGCGGAACTCTCGGAGAAAGAACTGCGTCAGAAGCGCAGCGGCATCGGAATGATCTTTCAGAATTTTAATCTGCTGGAGCAGAAGAACGTGCTGGATAATATCTGCTTTCCGCTGGAGATCACCGGTGTAAAGAAAAAAGAAGCGAAGGTGCGGGCGCAGGAACTGCTGAAACTGGTAAAGCTGCAGGAGAAGGAAAAAGCCTATCCGTCGCAGCTTTCCGGCGGGCAGAAGCAGAGAGTAGCTATCGCAAGAGCGCTGGCAACCAATCCGCAGATCCTGCTCTGTGATGAAGCGACCAGTGCGCTGGATCCGCAGACCACGGCTTCCATACTTGCCCTGCTGCGTGAGATCAACGAAGAACTGGGGATCACCATCGTGATCATTACGCATTCCATGGCAGTGGTGACGGAGGTCTGCAAACGGGTGGCGATCATCGACGGAGGACGTCTGGTAGAGGAAGGGCCGGTACGGGAGATCTTTGAAAATCCGAAGTCGGATGCAGCAAAGGAACTGATCTCCGGAAAAGAGATCCGTTATACACCGACAGAGAACCTGAATACCGGACGGAGGATCCGTATCGTCTTTTTGGAAAATTCCGCCTACGAGCCGGTGATCGCCAATGTGATCTTGAAATTTGCAGTACCGGTCAATATTCTGAGAGCAGATACCAGAAACGTCAGCGGTAAAGCATTGGGAGAGATGATCCTGGGGCTTCCGGAAGGAGAAGAGCTTCAGAATGATATCATAGAGTATTTAAAAGAAACCGGCCTGGCGGTATCGGAGGTGAACGAAAATGAATGAACAGGTGATAAAAATGTTATGGAAAGGCATCGGAGATACGCTTTATATGACGCTGGGCTCCGTATTGCTTGGCTATGTAGTGGGCCTTCCTTTGGGAATCCTGCTCTGTGTGACCGGAAAGAAAGGGCTGAAACCGAATGCCGCGGTCTATCATATCCTGGACTTTATCTGCAACATCATCCGCAGTGTTCCGTTTCTGATCCTGCTGATCCTGCTGATCCCGTTTACCAGATGGGTGGTGGGACAGAGTTACGGATCTACGGCAACCATCGTTCCGCTGGTGATCTGCGCAGCGCCCTATATCGCGCGTGTGGTGGAATCCTCACTGAATGAAGTGGATGCCGGTGTCATCGAGGCGGCCAAAGCCATGGGAGCAAACAACATTCAGATCATCACAAAGGTACTGCTGGTAGAAGCAAAGACTTCCCTGATGACCGGTTTTACCATTACTACCGGGTTGCTGCTGGGATATTCCGCAATGTCCGGTACTGTCGGCGGCGGCGGCCTGGGAGATATCGCGGTACGCTACGGCTATTACCGCTGGCAAACCGATATCATGCTGGTAACGGTACTTTTACTGATCATTATTTTCCAGATCATTCAGAATGTCGGAACAAAGGTATCCGCACACTTTGATCACAGGAAGAGATAGAGGGGATAAGGTTATCAATCAATATAGGGAATACCATATCAAAATCATTTAGAACTCAAGGTGTTGAATTTGGAAACGGACATGTTATATAATCACCATAATTCCTATTGAATGAATAGGTAAATAAAAGAGGTGATCTCGATATGTACCGGAATGCGTTCAGAAACCAAAAAGTGAACAACATCAGTTTCGCCATGTGTATCTGCAGATGCAGTAGTACATAGGGAAAGTGTGTTGTGCGTACTGGGGCGCTAAAGGAAGGAAACCTTAGAAAAGCGGGCACAGCGGTGCCTGCTTTTTTTACACCGGAAAAGAAATCAGAAAAGAAAGCAGGGTGATGTGGATGACGATTCAACAGATGTTATATGTGCTGACAATAGAAGAATGCGGTTCAATGAATAAAGCATCAGAGAAACTTTATATTGTCCAGCCGACGCTGACCAGTGCAGTTCAGGAATTGGAGAACGAACTGGGAATAACCATTTTTGTCCGCACACACAAGGGGGTCACTCCGACTCCGGAGGGAACGGAGTTTCTGGATGATATACGGAATCTGTACCGGCATTATGATCTGGTAATGAAAAAGTATGAAGGGGACGGCGATTATAAGAGAAAATTCGGCGTATCCACACAGCATTATTCTTTTGCGGTCAAGGCATTTGTTGAGATGGCAAAGAATTACGATATGAAACAGTTTGATTTTGCAATCCGCGAAACCAAGACAAAGGCCGTGATCGAGGATGTGGGCAAACTGAGAAGTGAGATCGGCGTATTATATATCAGCAACCGGAATGAGAAAGCACTCGGTAAACTGATGAAAAAGCATGAGGTGGAATTTCACCCGCTGGTAAAGGGCAGGGCCTATGTGTATCTGTGGGGAGAGCATCCCCTTGCAAAAGAGGAAGTGATCCGGATGGAGCAATTGGAACCTTATCCATGTCTTTCCTTTGAGCAGGATGAGGAAGAGTTTTATCTGGCAGAAGAAATACTGAGTGAAAATACATATCCGCAAACCGTTCGTGTGAATGATCGTTCCACCATGCTGAATCTGATGGTGGGTCTGAACGGATATACGCTATGTTCCGGGATCATATCCAGCGATCTCAATGGGGATGGTTTTGTTGTGGTGCCGTTTGGTGAGGATGAAGAGAATCCGAACAGTATCATGGAGATCGGATATCTGACAAAGAAGAACAGTATTGTGAGTCAGATGGGAGAGGAATATATTCGCGAATTGGAAAAGTATTTTAAGGCAGCACAGAAATAGAGCAGATCATGATGATCATCAGTTATCATCGTTTTTGATAAAGCTTTCTAAATCGTTAGTATTATACAGTCGTGTTTTCAAATGATATTCTATTACTCGTACACAATTTTCCATTCAAATACAATCAAATAAGTTCAGATCAGGAGGAGAAAAAACTATGAAAAAGAAAGTGATCAGCAGTATTCTGACGGCAGTCCTTGCAGTGTCTCTGGCAGGCTGCGGAAAAGATGAAAATGTAAGTGTTGTGAAAGCGGAGAACAGTGAGGCAACGACAAGCGGGGAAGTCATTGAATTGACTAATGTATCTTATGATCCTACCCGTGAGTTATACGCCGCATACAATACCCTTTTTGAGGCGCACTATGAGGATACATTCGGACAGAAGATCAGTGTGACGCAGTCTCACGGCGGCTCAGGAAAACAGGCACTGGAAGTGGCTAACGGTCTGGAAGCAGATGTGGTAACACTGGCTCTGGAAGGCGATGTACAGGTGGTAGCCAATGCAGGACTGATCGAGGAAGGTTTTACTTCTGAATTTCCGCTGGACAGTTCGCCGTATACATCAACGATCGTTTTCCTGGTACGTTCCGGCAATCCGAAATCCATTTATGACTGGGATGATCTGATCCGTGAAGATGTGGGGGTGATCACACCGAATCCGAAGACCTCCGGCGGCGCAATGTGGAATTATCTGGCGGCATGGTATTTCTTTGAACAGCAGGGGCAGAGTGAAGAAGAGATCCTTGCATCCATCAAAAAACTATACGGCAATGTAGTTGTGCTGGATTCCGGGGCAAGAGGATCTACGACATCGTTTGTGGAGAATAAGCAGGGAGATGTCCTGCTTGCATGGGAAAATGAAGCCTTTCTTTCCCTGAAAGAATATCCGGGTGAATATGAGATCGTAGTTCCATCCGTTTCTATTCTCTGCCAGCCGACAGTTGCGGTGGTTGATGAAGTGGCAAAGAAACATAACACTGCAGATGCCGCTGCCGAGTATCTGAATTATCTCTATTCCGATGAGGCGCAGGAGATTGAAGCACAGAACTTTTACCGCCCGAGCAACAAAGATGTATATGCGAAATATGTATTCAGTGCAGATTCCAATACGATCACGGAAATTCCGGAAGACGGAAAGTGGATCAATGATAATATCACTTTGACGGACATCAATCATTTCGGCGGATGGACGGATGCGAGAGCAAAGCATTTTGCGGATGGTGCATATTTTGATCAGATTTACGAACAGTAATAAAGGAACATTATGAAGCGAAAAAGTATTATTCCCGGATTTGGCATTTCCTTTGGCTTGACGATCACGATACTGTCATTGGTGGTATTGATCCCGCTATGTTCGCTGGTTGTGTATGCGGCAAAGCTTTCACCATCGGAATTTCTGTATACGGTGACCCGGCCGAGGGTGCTGTCCGGATACTATGTAAGTATATCAACTGCGTTTGTGGCATCGATCGTGAATGCGGTGATGGGGCTGATCCTGGCCTGGGTGCTGGTACGGTACGAGTTTCCCGGCAAGCGTTTTCTGGATGGGATCATAGAGCTGCCATTTGCGCTTCCCACGGCAGTTGCCGGTATATCGCTTACGCATATGACAACTACAAACGGATGGATAGGAAAGATCTTCTATGATGCATTTGGGATCCGGATCGCCTATACAAGGCTGGGGATCACGATCGCACTGATCTTTATCGGAATACCTTTTGTGGTCCGATCGGTTCAACCGGTACTGGAGAAGATTGATATTCAGTGTGAGGAAGCAGCTTTTATGCTCGGTGCAGATCGAAAGACTTGTTTTCGAAAGGTGATCTTTCCGGAAATCCTGCCTGCGCTGATCTCAGGATTTACGCTTGCGTTTGCAAGATGTATCGGGGAATACGGCAGCGTTGTTTTTATTGCAGGTAATACGCCGTATGAAACGGAAATCGCACCGCTTTTGATCATGGCACAGCTGCAGGAGTTTGATTATTCCGCAGCAACATCGATCGCGCTGGTAATGTTATTGATCGCTTTTGTGATACTGTCGATCAATGCACTTCTGCAGAGCAGTGTGGCAAAAAGGGTAAACGGCAAGAGCTAAGACGGAATGGAGCGATCTTATGGAGATTAGAAAAAATAACGGACCATTGAAATGGATACTGATCGTGATCAGTTTTCTGTTCCTGACAATCTTTTTATTGCTTCCGTTGATCTACATTCTGTCAACGGCGTTTCGCCAAGGGATAGGGGCATATCTGGTTTCGATAAGTGATGAATATACGATAAAAGCGGCAATGCTGACCATCAAAGCAACTTTGTGGGCGGTAGCGGTAAATACGATCCTGGGTATTTCGGCTGCATGGTGTCTTACCAAATTTGCATTTCGTGGCAAAAAAATCCTGTCCACATTTATTGATCTCCCGGTAACGGTTTCTCCGATCATCGCCGGATTGATCTATGTGCTGACCTTTGGACGACAGTCGGATCTGTATCCGATCCTGGATGATATGGGGATCCAGATCATTTTCGCGGTACCCGGAATCGTACTGGCGACGATCTTTGTAACTTTTCCGTTCATATCCAGAGAACTGATCCCGGTACTTACGGCGCAGGGAACGGATGAAGAAGAAGCAGCAGCACTCATGGGAGCGGGAACCTTTACCATCTTTCGGAAGGTGACATTTCCGCATATCAAATGGGCATTGTTGTATGGTATCGTGTTGTGTACTGCCAGGGCTATGGGAGAATTCGGAGCAGTATCGGTTTTATCAGGGCATCTGCGGGGAAAAACAAACACATTACCACTCTATATTGAACTTCTGTATCAGGGATATGATTTCACGGGGGCATTTGCGGCATCCTCCATACTGGTGTTGATGGCGATCATCATACTGATCCTGCGGCTGGTATTGGAGAAAAAAGGAAAGAAAGAACTGGATATCAAAAAATAATGAGGATAAATCATGAGTGACAGAAATGAAGAAGCATATGTGGAACTGAAAGAGATCAATAAGCATTTCGGAAATTTCCATGCTTCTAAAGATGTGAACATAGCCATTCCGAAAGGAAAACTGGTGGCACTTCTCGGACCTTCCGGGAGCGGAAAAACAACGATCCTCCGTATGATCGCGGGTCTGGAACAGCCGGATTCCGGAGATATCATCATTGCCGGAAACCGGGTAAATAATATTCCGGGGAGTGAGCGGGGGATCGGTTTTGTATTTCAGAGTTATGCGTTGTTCCGCTATATGACGGTATATGACAATATTGCATTCGGATTACGGGTAAAAAAAGTGCCGGAAAAAGAGATCCGTGAGAGGGTATCGGAGTTGTTGAAACTGATTTCCTGCGAGGGACTGGAGAAAAGGTTTCCCAGCCAGCTGTCCGGAGGCCAGAGGCAACGAGTTGCTTTTGCAAGAGCGCTGGCACCCAATCCGCAGATCCTGTTGCTGGATGAGCCTTTTGCTGCAATCGATGCAAAGGTACGTCTGGAACTTCGAACCTGGCTCAAAGAGATGATCACGAAGCTGCAGATCACCAGTATTTTTGTAACACACGATCAGGATGAAGCAATCGAAGTGGCAGATGAGATCATCGTTACCAATCAGGGAAAGGTAGAACAGTGCGGAACACCGCAGGAACTGTATTCCTCTCCGGCTTCGTCGTTTGTGGCGAAATTTATTGGTAATTCCACTGTGATCAAAAATTTTGACAGGTTTAAGTATTTTGAAAAGGCGGAAGAAGCGGAAGAAGCTATTCTAAGACCGGAATTTGTTGCGGTATTTAAAAAAGGAGAGAGTGTACAGTATACCAGTTCTGCAGAGAAGGCGGTTGTTGAGGATATCATCTTTCGTGGCAGTAATCTGGAAGTGAGAGTAAAACTATACGACAATCTGATCTCATCCCTTCGCAGCATCAATGAGCCTATAGTGGAGATCGGAGAAACGGTAGATGTCTTTATCTACCGAATGTTTCTTCTGAATAAAGACCGGATCTGTCTGGTACATAACCAGTCACTCAAACAGGAATCGGTAGTGATTTAAGAGGAAACGCGATGGAACGAATAATTATAGAAAGTGATGTACTGATCATCGGCGGAGGAACAGCAGGCTGTTATGCCGCGATTACTCTGGGCGAAAGGACAGACTTAAAGGTCGCGGTCGTTGAAAAAGCGGATATCCGAAGAAGCGGTTGCCTGGCTGCAGGGGTAAACGCGCTGAATGCGTATATTACCAAAGGCCATCAACCGATCGATTATGTCCGATATGCGGCCAAAGATGCAGAGGGGATCGTACGGGAAGATCTGCTGCTGGATATCTGTGAACGATTAAATCATGTGACGGAAGATCTGGAATCCAGAGGACTTACGATCCTGAAAGATGAGAACGGGGAGTATGTATCCCGCGGATGGCGTAATCTGAAGATCAACGGGGAGAATATCAAACCGATCCTGGCAAAAGAAGTACGCCGTCAGAAAAATGTGTCAGTGTACGAACATGTGAATGTCACAGATCTGCGTTATGAATCGGACCAGGTTTCGGGAGCGTATGGTTTTGGAATCGGTGACGGCATATTTTACGAGTTTCGGGCAAAGGCGGTATTGATCGCAACCGGAGGAGCGGCTGGAATGTACCGGCCGAACAATCCGGAGAAAGATCCGCATCAGATGTGGTATTGTCCCTTTAATACCGGGGCCGGATACAGTATGGGGATACTGGCAGGGGCGGAGATGACCACTTTTGAAATGCGCTTTATTGCATTACGCTGCAAAGATACGATCGCGCCGACAGGAACGATCGCGCAGGGGATCGGAGCAAAACAGATCAATGCAGCGGATGAAGTATATGAAGAAAAATACGGATTGACCACTTCGGAGAGATTATGGGGAACGGTAAGTGAGAATCTGGCGGGAAGAGGTCCATGCTATTTGAAGACGAGAGGGATCGATTCGGCGCAGGAAGAAGATCTTTACAAGGCGTATCTGAATATGGCACCCCTGCAGACCTTAAAATGGATCGACAGTGAAAAAAATCCGTCCCGTTATGATGTGGAGATCGAAGGTACAGAACCTTATGTGACCGGAGGACATACCGGCAGCGGATATTGGATCGACAGAGAGCGGGCCACGACACTGAAAGGATTGTTTGCTGTCGGGGATGTGGCAGGAGGAGCACCACAGAAATATGTGACCGGCGCATTGGCTGAAGGAGAGATCGCTGCGGAAGGTATCCTTCGATATCTGAAAGATCACGGGAGTGTGGAGAAAAATTCGACTGCGCTAAGTCGGCAGGCGGAAGAGAAAATAGAGGAGTATGAAACTTATCTGGGACAAAATGGTATTTTTTCGGCGGAACAGTTGGAAATACGGATGCAGAAACTGATGGACGAATATGCAGGCGGTATCAAAACATCTTATCAGTATTCGGAAGCGGGGCTGAAGGTAGCGGAGGAAGGGATCGATGATCTGCTGAAGGAATGGAAGCAGATAAGTGTAACCGATATCGATGAACTGTTGGCGGTATACGAGTTGCGAGATCGGTTGGTGGTATCCAAAGTATTGATACATCATCTGCGGGAACGAAAAGAGACCAGATGGCATAGTTTTCAGGAAAATGCGGACCATCGGGAAAAAGATACACAATACGAATGCTACATTAATTCGGTGTATACAAGGGAAGGCGTACGGATGCTGAGGCGAAAGCTGGTAAAAGCAGGAGAGGAATGAGCAGATGGGAGTAGTGATCGATCAAAACAAGTGTATCGGCTGCGGAAGCTGTATGCGGATATGCCCCGGCAATCTGATACGAACGAATGCGGAAGGAAAAGCATATCTGAAAAAAGAACGGGATTGCTGGAGCTGTACCTCTTGTATGAAGGAATGCCCGGTCAAGGCGATCGCATTGGTGTTATCCCCGGGGATGGGAGGACGGGGAGCAAAGTTCGTGATATCGAAAAAAGAGAAAAAAATATGCTGGACAGCATATCGGGATCAGGAGGTGATTAGAGAGATCATCACAGATCCGGAAGAGTCCAATAAGTATTAGCGAGGATTAGGATAATGAGGAGAAAAGAAAAAATGACACAGTTGGACCGACTGGAAGCGGAAGCCATCCATATCATGAGAGAGGTGGCGGCAGAATGTGAAAAACCGGTTATGCTATATTCTATTGGGAAAGACAGTTCTGTGATGCTGCATCTGGCATTAAAAGCATTTTATCCGGAAAAGCCCCCCTTTCCGTTTTTGCATATTGATACCACCTGGAAATTTCGTGAGATGATCACATTTCGTGATGAGATGGCAAAAAAATTTTCCCTGGATATGCTGGTCTATACCAATGAGGAAGGAGTAAAGAACGGAATCAATCCTTTTGATCATGGATCTTCCTATACAGATATTATGAAGACACAGGCGCTAAAACAGGCACTTACCAAATACGGTTTTACGGCAGCATTTGGCGGTGGACGCAGGGACGAAGAAAAATCCAGAGCCAAGGAACGGATCTTTTCTTTTCGAAACGAAGCGCAGGGCTGGGATCCGAAAAATCAGAGACCGGAGATGTGGAAACTTTATAATACCAGAATCCATAAAGGGGAGAGCATAAGGGTATTTCCGCTTTCGAACTGGACGGAAAAAGACATCTGGCAGTATATCAAACAGGAAAATATCGATATCGTACCGCTTTATTACGCTGCAGTGCGTCCTTGCGTAGAAAGAGACGGACAGCTCATTATGGTTGACGATGAGCGCATGCGGATCAAAGACGGCGAGGTGATTCAGCAGAAAAAGATCCGTTTTCGTACACTGGGTTGTTATCCGCTGACCGGTGGTTTTGAATCAGATGCGGATAATATCGATGCTGTGATCGATGAAACTTTAAGCGCGATCGAATCGGAAAGAACCACTCGTGTGATCGACAGTGACAGTGGGGAAGGAAGCATGGAGAGACGGAAGAAAGAGGGGTATTTCTAGGATGAGAGATCTGCTTAAGTTTATTACCTGTGGTAGCGTAGATGACGGAAAATCTACATTGATCGGTCATATCCTGTATGATTCGAAATTGTTATATGCGGATCAGGAGCGGGCATTGGCGCTGGAATCCAAGGTGGGAAGCCGTAATGGTGAGATTGATTATTCACTGCTGCTGGATGGCCTGACGGAGGAAAGAGAACAGGGTATTACAATAGATGTAGCATATCGTTATTTTACGACGGACGAACGAAGCTTCATCGTAGCGGATACGCCGGGACATGAAGAGTATACCAGGAATATGGCGGTAGGAGCATCCTTTGCGGATCTGTCGATCATCCTGATCGATGCGACAAAGGGTGTTCTGGTACAGACCAGACGCCACGCAAGGATCTGTTCCGTTATGGGGATCCGGCATTTTGTATTTGCCGTCAATAAGATGGACCTGGTGGCGTATGACCGGGAGAGATTTGAAACGATCCGAAAGGATATCGAAGAATTAAGCAAAGAACTGGGACTAAAAAATATTAAGGTGATCCCGGTATCTGCAACGGAAGGGGATAATGTTGCCAAAAAAACAGATACCATGGAATGGTATGAAGAGGAAAGTCTGCTTTCGTATCTTGAGCATGTAGATATCGAGGATATTTCCGAAGAAGGTTTCTATCTGCCTGTACAGAGAGTCTGCAGACCGGATCATACCTTCCGCGGATTTCAGGGGCAGATCGAAAGCGGAGATGTATCTGTGGGAGATACGATCGAAGTATTGCCTAATGAAGAGACCGCAAAGATCAAAGCAATCTATATTGGTGATCGAAAATCGGATCGCGCTTGTGCCGGTCAGGCGGTAACTCTTCAGTTGGATCGGGAAATCGATGTATCCAGAGGAAGTGTGATCTATAAAGATACGGCTATTGGAACCGCGGACAGTATCACGGCAACACTGCTCTGGATGGATGATGAGGATTTGACGGCAGGCAGAAACTATTTTGTGAAAGTCGGAAGCAGTCTGATCCCGGGAATCGTAAAAGAGATATTATATATGATCGACATCAATACCGGAGAGCATAAAGAGACGGATAAACTACAGAAAAACGGGATCGCAGTCTGCCGTATCGACCTAACGGATCGTATTACGGTCAGCAGATTTAAAACACACAAAACGCTGGGGGAACTGATCCTGATCGACCGGGTAAGCTTTATGACAAGCGCGTGCGGCGTGATCGAGGAGTATGACCGAAATGGCAGAAAAGAAAATGCGCACATTACTGCGGAAACAAGAAGTGCTTATCTGGGGCAGCAGGCAGTTGCGGTGCTCTTTAAGGAAGAGGATGGGATACGGTTATCGGATCTTGAAGAAGCGGAACGGCAGTTGATCCGGATCGGAAGACACACCTATCTTCTGAAGACCGATGAAAAACTTCGCGGAGAGATACTGTCAGAGGTATTACGACATCTGATGGCAGCTGGTCTGGTTGTGCTGGTACTCTTGCAGGATGAAGAGGATATTGTAAACAGAGCAGAGGATGAGAGTGTGATCATATATCCTGAAAAATCCAATGCGGCAGAAGATATCGTAAGCTATATCAAAGAACGATCTTCCATATGAGGAAGGGCGGAAATAAAAAAGAAACAGAAAAAGTAAACGAACAGGAAATCGAAAAAGGGAAAACAGAGTTAGGAGGAAAACATGGCAAACGATTATGCAACACTGAAAAAAGGCGGGTTCATGAAACAGAGACAGAAAGACCGGTTTTCTCTGCGTTTGTCGATCGTGGGCGGTCAGGTGAGTGCGGAACAACTGGCTGTGATCACGGAAGTAGCAAAACAGTATGGTCATGGCTATGTCCATCTGACCAGCAGGCAAAGCATTGAAATCCCCTATATCAAACTGGAAGATGTGGATAAGGTAAAGGATGCGCTGGCGGAAGGCGGCGTAGCTCCGGGTGTATGCGGACCCAGAGTGCGCACCATCACAGCCTGTCAGGGGGATGCGGTATGCCCGAATGGCTGCATTGAAACGGAAGAACTGGCAAAGGAACTGAATGAGCGGTATTTTGGGCAGGAACTTCCGCATAAGTTCAAATTTGGTGTGACAGGATGTCAGAATAACTGTCTGAAGGCAGAAGAAAATGATATCGGTATCAAAGGTGGGGTAAGAGTATCCTGGATCAAAGAGAAGTGTATCAATTGCGGCGTGTGCAAAAAAGTCTGCCGGGAAGGCGCGGTTTCGATCGGGGATGGCGTGATCTCGATCGAAAGAGATAAATGCAATTTCTGCGGCAGATGCGCTCTCTCATGTCCTACGGATGCTTATGATACCGTTCCGGGATATCTGATCAGCTTTGGCGGTCTGTTTGGAAATCAGATCAATAAGGGGGAACTCATCGTTCCGTTTATCGAGGATAAGGAGACGCTGTTTGCGGTATGTGATGCGGCACTGAATTTCTTCCGTGAAAATGCAAATCCCAGCGAACGATTTAAATTTACCATTGATCGTGTAGGGAAGGAGAAGTTAGATGAGATCGTCTGGAAAGCATACCGAAAGGAAGATTAAAAGAATAAAGAAAACGATCATTACAATCCTGGCCTTAGGGATTTTATGTGCCGGCTGCGGCAGGACAACGATCGTAACGGAAGATGTTCCTGAGCAAGCAGAACCTGCGCAGGCAGACAGGGTGATCGCATTGTCCGAATCAAACGCAGAACTCTGGCTGCTGGCAGGCGGTGAGCTTGTTGCGACATCTGAGGATGCCATGGATCTGGAAGGCCTGAATGCGGATGCGGTTTCACTGGGCGATATGGACAATGTGAGCTTGGAAGCGATCACGGCCCTTTCTCCGGATCTGCTGATCGTATTTTCTACGGATCCTTCCCAGAAGGCACTGGGGGAAACGGCAGAAGGGATCGGGATTCCGGTGTATTATACCAATATTGATGGTTTTGCTGACTACGATTCTGTAATGAAGCAGTTAACGGATTATTCCGGCCATCCGGAAAAATATAAGGAGTATGTCATAAATGTTCGGACGCAGATAGAAGATGTGATCGCACAGGTTCCGGAATCTGCACAGGGAACTTATCTTCTGCTTCATGTTTCCGCGACCAAAGCGAAGGTGGAAAAGAATGATTATTTTGCCAGCGAGATCTTTAACAATCTTGGATTGACAAATATTGCGGAGGATAACAGTTCCTTTGATGAACTGTCAACGGAAGCCATCCTGGCTGCTGACCCGGATTATATCTTCGTAGTACCGAGAGGAAACGAGGAAAAGGCGCTGGCAAGTTTTGAGGAACTGTTTACATCCAATCCGGGCTGGGATACACTTACGGCAGTATCCGAAGGAAAGTATTATCTGCTTTCTAAGGAGTTATTTGGTCTGAAACCAAATGCGGACTGGGGAGAGGCTTACCGCGAAGCCTATGAGCTGCTGTACGGAGAATAAAACATGCGCAGATATATTATAGCTGTTATAGTATTGATTTTTGCAATCATTTTTGCTCTGCTGGCCGGAAACGGCGCCATAGATACGGAAAATGTATTGGAGGTATTGAGTGGAGGCGGCAATCGTGCGCAGAGGACCATAATCTATCAGGTACGATTACCGAGGATTTTGGCAGCGCTGTCCTGTGGGGCGGCGCTTTCCGTTTCCGGATACCTTTTGCAGGATAATCTGAATAATGTCATAGCATCACCGGGACTGTTGGGGATCAACAATGGTGCCGGGCTTTTTGTTTTGCTGTCTGCCATTCTGTTTCCGTACCAATCCATAATGAAATGCCTGATGGCTTTTCTCGGGGCACTATGCGCTGCGGTGATCGTAAGCATACTGTCATCGGGAACCGGGATGTCCAAAACTTCTGTGATCCTTTCCGGGGTAGCCATATCCTCTCTGGGAGCCACTCTAAGTCAAATGATTATATCCGTGAAACCGGAGACGGTTGCGGACAAGGCAGCATTTTCTCTGGGTGGTTTCGCAAGCGTGCCCTGGACGGTTACCAGAATGGCAGTACCTGTCATTCTGATCCTGCTTATTGTTGCAGTTATTTCAGCAGGTGCGCTGGACCTGATGTTGCTCGGGGATGAAACTGCCACGGGACTGGGTTGTAATGTGAAACTATATCGGGGAACCCATATCGTTACGGCATCGCTACTGGCCGGGGCTGCGGTAAGTATGTGCGGTCTGATCGGTTTTGTTGGTTTGATCGTACCCAATTTCATACGGATGAGTGGGGGCAGTAAAAGCCGAGGCAGCATCTTTATGTGTATATTGACCGGCAGTACATTTTTGCTGATCAGCGATACAGCAGCAAGACTTTTATTTTTTCCGTACGAACTACCCTGTGGTCTGATCATGAATGTGATTGGAACACCGTTTCTCGTATGGATGCTGGTAAGAAAGAGAAAGAGGCTGGGAGCTTATGATTGAGATCAGAGACGCCGTAACGCACTATGCAGACAGAGAATCCTTTTATTTTCACAATATCACATTTGAAGAAGGAAAGATCACATCAGTGATCGGGCGTAACGGTTGTGGAAAATCAACATTACTGAAAATGATCGTCGGGTTACGGCCGTATAAAGGGGCTGTTATGATCGATGGTCAGCAAAGCCGTCTTCTGTCCGGTAAAGAAAGATCCAGAAAAGTTTCCTATCTTCCGCAAAATCTGAAAAGTGTAAATATTGATGTGGGAACGCTCGTATCCCATGGGCGATATGCCTGGCAGTCGGGCATGCGGAGAATGTCTGCTAAGGATTTTGAAAAACTGGATCAGGCACTTGCCATAACCGGGATGACGGAGTATCGGAATAAAAATCTGAGCGAACTGTCCGGCGGAGAACGCCAGAGAGCATATCTGGCAATGGTTGTGGCGCAGGATACACCGATGATACTGCTGGACGAACCGACAACATATATGGATGTGACAGTACAGAAGACTTTTTTCGATGTTCTGCGAAAACTGTCGAAAGAAGGGCATGGGATCGTAATGGTCAGTCATCATCTGGAACAGAGTTTTTCCTACAGCGACAGGATCTGTCTTATACATGATAAGACGGCGCTGTTTAACGGAACGCCTGACGAACTGGCCGATAACGGAGCATTATTGCAGAAGGTATTCGGGATGAGGGTGAAACGATCGAATGACGCAGATCTGCTGTATCCGTATTCAGCGATTAAATAAGAGCAGAAAGGGATTTACAATATGGCATATTTTCCGATGATGGTGGAGCTGAGAGACAAAAAAGTACTTGTGATCGGCGGCGGTGAAGAAGGAAAAAAGAAGATACAGGTGCTGAAGATGTTTGGCTGTCATGTAACGCTGATAGCAAAAAGGGCTTCCGAAGAAGCTGTTTCCTTGACAGATGTGTTTCTGGAAAAAACATTTGAGGCTGCCGACATGAAGGATGATTTTTTTATCGTGGTAGCAGCTACTGAGGATGCGGCGTTGAACCGCATGATTTATGAACTGGCAAAAGAGAAGAAGATCCCTGTCAATATCGTGGATAATACCGAACTGTGTACATTTATCTTTCCAGCGATCATAAAGGATGAGGATGTGGTGGTATCGGTATCCAGCGGCGGAAAAAGTCCGTATGTTGCACAACATGTGAAATCACTCATTATAGAAAACATGCCTTCCGATATCGGTAAAATCAATGAGCGTATGGGAGAGTATCGTAAGATTGCGAAGAAAACATATGAAAGAACAGAAGAGAGAAAATCTTTTTTGAAAGAAAAACTGAAAGAACTGTTATCAAGATGATTCAAATATAAACAAAATTTATTAAATCATATTGACTCAATGTATTTCACAAACTGAAAAATCAATGTTATAGTCTTTCTCAGATCAGAATTATTCACTTCACAAAGAAATTCACACAAACTGATTAATAAACAGATAAAGGAGAAAGACTATGGGAAAACTATTTACATCAGAATCGGTAACAGAAGGACATCCGGACAAGATCGCAGACCAGATTTCAGATGCGATCCTGGATGAATTGATCCGGCAGGATCCATACTCCAGAGTAGCAGCAGAAACAACAGTAGCAACCGGCATCGCGCTGATCGTTGGTGAGATCACGACAAAGGCATATGTAGATATTGCAAAGATAGCCAGAGATACGATCGAGGAGATCGGATATGTCAACAATGTGGATGGTTATAATGCTAAGTCCATTGCCGTACTTACATCGATCGATGAACAGTCCGCCGATATCGCGCTTGGTGTGGATAAGGCTTTTGAATCCAAGCAGGAAGGCGAGACGAAGGATTACGGAACCGGCGCCGGTGATCAGGGCATCATCTTCGGATATGCAACGAATGAAACGCCGGAATACCTTCCGCCTGCAATCTCGTTTGCTCATCGTTTGACAAGACAGTTGACCAAAGTAAGAAAAGATGGGACGCTTTCTTATCTGCGGCCGGACGGAAAGAGCCAGGTGACCGTAGAATTTGGCGATGACGGACATACGGTCAAGCGTATCCATACGATCGTTATTTCTACGCAGCATGCCGCGGATGTGACACTGGAGCAGATCCGTAAGGATGTGATCGAATATGTGATCAAACCGGTGATCCCGGCAGAACTGCTGGACAAAGATACGATCTACTACGTGAATCCTACCGGACGATTCGTGATCGGTGGACCGCAGGGTGATTCGGGCCTGACAGGCCGTAAGATCATTGTGGATACCTATGGTGGAACCGGAAGACACGGAGGCGGCGCGTTTTCAGGAAAGGATCCTACCAAGGTAGATCGATCCGCAGCTTATGCAGCCAGATGGGTTGCAAAGAATCTGGTTGCAGCCGGCGTGGCAGATAAGATCGAAGTGGAACTCGCATATGCTATTGGTGTAGCAAAACCGGTCTCTATAGCTGTAGAAACCTTCGGAACCGGAAAGATCGCAGAGGAAAAGATTGTTAATATCATCAATAAGGTATTTGATCTGCGGCCGGCAGCCATCATCGATGCCCTGGATCTGAGACGACCGATCTATAAACAGACTGCAGCTTACGGACATTTCGGAAGAACGGATATCGATCTGACTTGGGAACATCTGGATAAAGTGGATGCGATCAAGAGTTATCTGTGATAAAAACGGAGGTTGATATGGCACAGGAAAAGGGCGTGTCCGAAGAAGAACTGCGGACGATAAAAAAGTATATTGACGAGATCCGATATGGTTCCATCAGCATAGTGATACAGGATGGAAAGGTCATACAGATCGATAAGAATGAAAAAATAAGAATTAGATAACTGACCAGATAAACTGGAGGTTTGAGATCGAGGTTCCATTAGCCGAGATTTTGAACCTCCTTTTTATAAAGATTTTACAGAAAGGAGAATAACGGAGGGGACCAGGAGATGGGAAAAAAAATAGGCAAACATATAGCAATCTATGGGAAAGGAGGGATAGGAAAGTCTACAACGACATCTAATATCAGTGCGGCACTGGCAGAAGCCGGATATAAGGTGGTCCAGATTGGTTGTGATCCAAAGAGTGATTCGACCAATACCTTGCGTGGGAATAATTACCTTCCGACAGTATTGGACAGTTTGCGGGAAGGAAATAAGATCCATCTGGACGATATTTCCGTAAAGGGATTTGGTGGTGTACTTTGTATCGAATCCGGTGGACCGGTGCCCGGTGTGGGATGTGCCGGCAGAGGGATCAATGCGGCTGTGAATGTCCTGCAGGAACTCAGACTGTTTGAAGAATTTAAGCCGGATTATGTGCTTTATGACGTTCTGGGAGATGTGGTATGCGGAGGTTTTGCAGTACCGATCCGGGATGGGATCACTGACAGAGCATATGTGGTGAGTTCATCAGACTTTATGGCACTTTATGCTGCCAATAACCTGTTTAAAGCAATCAATAAATATGCGCCGACCGGTGGAGCAAAACTCGGCGGAGTCATTGCCAACAGCATGAAACCGGGATATCACAGAGAGATTGTGGATGATTTTGTGACGAAGACAGGTACATCGATTGCCGGATATGTAAACCGTTCCCTGGATGTACAGCAGAGCGAACTATACGGAAAAACTGTGATAGAAGCTAAGCCGGACAGCGCACAAGCCGATATCTATCGGAATCTGGCCAAATATATCGCTGAGAATGAAAATCTGGTAGTACCGAATCCTTTGGGAGCGGCAGAATTAAGAGACTGGGCAAGAAGCTGGGGAGACCGGATCTATGATATTGAGAACGGTGTCGTGGGTGTTGCCGAGGCAATCTGACTTCAGAGGAGGACGGATCGATGAGTTTTGTGGAAGAAAGAAGAGTTCTTACCAGAGAAAAACGTTTAAGTGCATTAAGCAATTATCACGGTACTCTCGAAGCCTTGATCGACGAAGCATCCGGAGCAGAGATCAAACAGAAGATCAGAACGTTTGCACAGATATACAAAGATGAGATCATTAACGCTTTTGAGGTATTAGCAAAGATTGAGGATGCCGTGATCATTGTCAACGGAGCTATTGGATGCGCCGGGATAGGAATAGAAAGAAATCCATATCCGGAATATGTCTGGTATTCGACCAATCTTGCGGAAAGGGATACCATCCTTGGTGGAGATGATAAGCTTCGGGAGGCAATTTTAAGAGCTTATGAAGAGAAACACCCAAAGGCAATTTTTATTATAGGTACACCTGTTGTGGCGATCAATAACGATGACATCAACTCGGTGATCTTTGAAATGGAGGAGGAAATAGGGATACCGGTCATAAGCATCTATACCGATGGATTTAAGACAAAAACACCGGTTACCGGATATGATATCGTAACGCACAGTCTTTTGAAATATCTGGTAAATATAGAACCAACGGAAAAAGGAGATTTTATAAATGTGATCTCCTTTTCTGAAAAAGCTGATGATGTGGCTGCTATAGCGGAGATCCTCAAAGAGCTGGATATAAAATATCAGGTGATTCCCGCGTTTTCAAACATCAGAGAGATACAACGGGCAAGCAGCGCCAAAGCTTCGATTGTTTTAAATCCGGAAGAGGGAGAGTACCTTGCAGAGGAATTAAGAGATGTATTCGGTGTTCCTTATCTCGAGACAGAAGTGCCGATCGGCTATAGAGAAACGGAAAATTTCCTTATCCGGCTTAGCAGGTTTCTCGGGGTGGAGGAGAGAACGGCTGCATATATAGATAAACAACGAGAGAAGATCACAGAGGTCTATGACCCGGCCCTATTGGCTTCAAAGAAAATATTTATCGATGCAACATTAAGTAAGATACCGGCATATGCAAAAATGTTTGTGAAATACAGCGGTGAGGTAATCGGGTTTTCGTCCGGATTTATTGATCTGGCGAACAGAAAGCAGTTAAAGAAACTTGATTTTCTGGCAAAAAGTACGATTGCCATGATCGGAAACGGTCAAAATTTCGAAAAGGCCAATGCGCTTGCCAAAAGCGGTGCAGACTTCTATGTTACCGAAGAATGCGGAGGTGAATTTGCCATAGCGGAGGGGGTAGCTGTTGTATCGCTGAAAAATACGGTAACTTATGGATTTTTGGGAGTGATCAGCATTATAAAAGCAATCAGGAAAGCGGTGATATTAAAGAGATTATATGAGAGACAAAGCATATACAAAGATTCCTGGAAGAAGAAAAGCGGAAACTGGTATGTGAAACAGGAGGTGAGCTGATGTCAGGAGTAATTAAAAATCCCAGGAACGGATGTGCTTTGCATGGGGCGCTGCAGACAGTTCAGGAGATCAGGGGAGTTGTACCGATCATACATGCCAATGCGGGCTGTGGAGTGATCAATTATTTGTCCGCACTTTCTACCGGAGAAGGAAGGGGATTAACCGGTGGATATAACGCACCGGGGACAACGGTACAGGAAAGACATGTGATCTTCGGTGGAGCATCACGGCTCAGAGAGCAGATCAAGAACACGATCAAGATCGTAAACGGAGATTTGTATGTAATTTTAAACAGTTGCGAATCTGCCATGGTAGGTGATGATGTAGAGGCCATGACGAGGGAAATCGTAGAGCAGGGAGAACCAGTTGTTAATACACTTGTAGCAGGTTTTAATGGTGGCGCACATTACGGTTATGAGCATGTTCTTGCAGATATACTCAGGTCAGTCTATGAAGTCAAAAAAAACGAGAGAAAAACAGATGAAACACTGGTAAATATATTTGGGATCATCCCATGGAAAGATCCTTTTTGGAAAGGGAATCTGGATGAGATCTCCAAAATTCTGAAAGCAGTGGGATTAAGGTCAAATGTTTTTTTTGGCGATAACGGCGGAGTAGAGGATCTGATCAAGGCGCAAAATGCAAAACTCAGTATCGTTTTCGGAAGATGGGGAGAGCTCCCGGCAAGTGTTCTGGAAACCAAATTCGGAATCCCAAAATTGCTTTTTCCGACACTTCCGGCAGACTATAAAGATGAAAAGGAGTTGATCGAGAAGATTTCGGAACTGGTTTCCGTGAATAAAGAAAAGGCAGAACAGTTTTTGGCGAAAGAAAAAAAATACGAAGAAAATTATAGGGCAAGGATACTTACGGATCTGCTTGATTATGATATCGGAAAGGATGCGGCAATCGTAGGAGATGAGGAAACTGTGATCCGGGTGGCAAAACTGCTCAAAAGTACATTCGGAACGGAGATCAGGAGTGTTGTACTTACCGACGTTTTAAAACATGATGAAGATCATTTGGCAGATTATACAGATGATATTGAAGGGATTGTATCAAAAGTATATATATCTTCAGATCAGAAAGAGATCGAAGAGATTCTAAAGGCATCCAAAACGGAATTCATCATCGGAAGTTCTTTTGAAAAGGCGTTTGCAGAGAAAAGAGGCAATGCGGCCTTAGATATATCGTTTCCCATATATGATCGTACCATCTTAAATAAAACGACCATAGGAACGGTTGGGGAGATCGGATTGATCGAGGATATCGTTTATGCTGTAAAGAAATACGAATGGAATCGGAAAAACAATTTAGTGGCATATATCAGAAATTATTGAAAGAAGAGGAGAAAACTATGAAAAGAACAAGTGAAAAGAGAAAAAAGTTTTGACCGTATTACACCGTGGGAGAAGATAAAATGAAGAAAGTAGCAATTGTAAGCGCAATGGCGGAAGAAACAAAATACACTCATGAGTATCTTGCCGGCAGAGACGATTGGGTCAGGGAAGATGAAGAACATTACATAAATAAAAAGGCCGGCATGGATGTTCTCGTGAAAGTGCTTGGAGTAGGTAAAGTAAATGCGGCATTTCGAACAGCAGATCTCATAACGGAGTTTTGTCCGGAACTTATTGTTAACATCGGAGTTTCGGGCGGACTTGCGGAACGGGTTAAAAGAGGAACGGTTGCAATCGGTGAAAGTTATATTCAAACGGATTTTCAGCCATATAAAAAGGAGAATAATCCAAAGATCAATAATACATCGGAAGAAATTATCCGTGGACTAGCGAAAGAAGCGAAAAACAGAGGTTTCGACTATATCGTCGGTAAACTTGCTACCGGTGATTTCTTTTTGAATGATGAATCGGTAAGAAAAAGCATAATTGCGGAGTATCACCCGATTTCTTTTGATATGGAGACGGCAGCCATAGCTCAGGTGGCAACGGCAAAAGATATAGAGTTTGCGGCGATACGCATATTTTCGGATCTTGCTGATGAAGATGCGGTAAAAGCAATCGAGAATCCTGCTCCTGACGAGGAGGAGGAGCTTTTGATCAAAAAAAAACTGGCGACTAGACCGACGGAAATCATCGTTGGATATCTTGAAAAAGAAATTATATAAATTTGCTCTGTATAAAAAGAAGATCTATGACTACTTTTTCGAAGACTCAGAAGAATATTATGAGATGGAATACAGCATCTGAGTATATAAAAAAGAATTATCGGATCAGTTATAGATATATTCTATTAAAATACTTAGAAAATTCTATAAGTATAACCTATTGAGAAGGTAGGCAAAAGATAGTATATTAAAAAATACGAATAGGTTCTGAACAGTTGGGTTATAACATCATAATTTACAGGAGGTATACAGAAATGGCGAATATTTATAAGGGTGTGCTTGGCCTGGTGGGGAATACACCGTTGGTTGAAGTTACCAATATCGAAAAGGATCTGGGACTGGAAGCGACGATCCTGGTAAAACTGGAGTATTTTAATCCGGCAGGCAGCGTAAAGGATCGTATTGCGAAGGCTATGATCGAAGATGCCGAGGATAAAGGACTTTTAAAGGAGGGTTCTGTGATCATTGAGCCCACCAGTGGAAATACGGGGATCGGTTTGGCGTCGATCGCGGCAGTCAAAGGATATCGTATCATCCTGACTATGCCGGAGACCATGAGCGTGGAACGCAGAAGTATCTTAAGAAGTTATGGCGCGGAAATTGTACTGACGGAAGGTTCCAAGGGGATGAAAGGAGCTATTGAAAAGGCCAAACAATTACAGAATGAGATCCCGGATAGTTTTATTCCCGGGCAGTTTGATAATCCGGCAAACCCGGCGATCCACAAAGCAACCACCGGACCGGAGATCTGGAAAGATACAGATGGTAATGTGGATATCTTTATTGCCGGTGTCGGAACCGGCGGTACCGTGACCGGAACAGGGGAATACCTGAAGGAACAGAACCCGAATGTAAAAGTGATCGCGCTGGAACCGGCGGATTCACCGGTTCTTTCTGAGGGTAGAGCCGGAGCGCACAAGATTCAGGGGATCGGTGCAGGGTTTGTGCCGGAAGTACTGAATACAGAAGTGTATGACGAGGTATTTAAGGTGAAGAACCAGGATGCATTTGATACAGCTAAACTACTGGCCAAGAAAGAAGGAATCTCTGTCGGCATTTCGTCCGGTGCGGCGTTATATGCTGCGATCCAGCATGCAAAGAAACCGGAGAATAAGGGCAAGGTGATCGTAGCGCTCCTGCCGGACAGCGGTGACCGGTACTACTCTACTGCATTGTTTACTGAAGGTATAAATTAAATTGATAGATAAGTATAAAGCACAAGTATTTTTCAATACCCGCAGGGGATGATATGATTAAAACAGTTTAAAAATAGGCACTTGACAGGATAAATGTTTAAATTTAAACCTATTGACCGAGTAGGCATATGAATGATATATTTATCTGGCTATTTTGCGGTCAGATGAACCCGGAAGTTTTTTGAAACATCCGGGTTTTTATAAAATAACTGGTGCAGTGGCCGCTGGAATGGCATAGGTTTTCATAGACTGAAGTTGGTGGTTCGAGTCCACTCTGTACCGTAGATGATCAGATAAGACGGGAAAGGGATACATGAAAGAAGAGTGTGGATTTAATACAAAACTGCTGCATGGCAAATATACCAAGGGCTTTGGCCAGAGAGAGATCCTGCCGCCGATCTCACAGGTGACGGCATTTCAATACGAAAGTATGGAAGAACTGGAAAAAGTATTTGCCCATAAAAGCATGGGCTATGCCTATACCAGGATCGGAAATCCGACACTGGCAGCGTTTGAACAAAAGATCTGCGCACTGGAAGGCGGCGCGGGTGCGGTGAGTTGCGGAAGCGGTATGGCGGCCATCTCATCGGCGCTTTTGGCGGTCTGTGAGAGCGGTGACGAGATCATTGCCGGCAGCGGATTGTACGGCGGAACCATCGATCTGTTTCATGATCTGGAGAAACTGGGCATCCATACGATCTTTCTGAACGGACTGACCAAAGAATCGGTGGAAGAGCACATTACGGAGAAGACGAAGGTTGTTTTCGGAGAACTGATCAGCAATCCTTCCCTGACGGTAATGGATGTGCCTGCAGTGGCGGAGGTTGCGCACAACGCGGGAATCCCCCTGTTTGTGGATGCCACCACGGTCACACCTTATATCGTACGACCGCTGTCGCTTGGGGCTGATGTGGTGATCCATTCCACCTCCAAATATATCAATGGCGGTGGCAATGCTATTGGTGGCATCATTGTGGATAGCGGCAGATTTCCCTGGGACTTTGATAAGCACAAAGCTCTTGCGGAATATAAAAAATACGGAAGAATGGCATTTTTACTGCGGCTGCGGACGGACATCTGGGAGAACCTGGGTGGCTGTATGGCACCCATGAATGCGTATCTGTCCTGTATCGGTGTAGACACACTGGGACTGCGTATGGACCGGATCTGTGAAAATGCAGATGCACTTGCGCATGCGCTGGATGCGGAGGAGGATATCACGGTCAGTTATCTGACATTGCCTGAGCATCCGTTTCATGAATATGTGGAAAAAGAACTGAACGGTTATGGCGGTGGGATCTTTACCTTCCGGGCCGGCAGCAAAGAACGCGCTTTTCGCATCATCAACGGATTGAAATATGCGCTGATCGCCAGCAACATCGGTGATCTGCGTACACTGGTGATCCATCCGGCATCGACTTTATACATTCATTCCGGACGGGAAGGCATGGAAGCGGCAGGCGTGTTTGACGATACCATCCGTGTAAGTGTCGGCATCGAGAATAAAGAAGATCTGGTCGCAGACTTTTTGGATGCGGTCAGAGAAAGCCGGCAGGGATGATCGGACGGATCGAGGTGACGGAAGAGATCCGCAGGAAGATCGAACGACACGCCGCTGCGCAGTATCCGGCGGAATGCTGCGGAGTGCTGTACGGAAAGGCTGATCCGGACGGAAATGTACAGATCCGGGATGCCGTAGCAGCGGAAAATGCATCCGCGGAGAAAAGGGCATCGGTACATTATTCCATCGATCCGCTGGAGTGGTACCGGCTGGAGTGCGGGGCACAGAAGCAGGATCTGGAACTGATCGGGATATATCATTCTCATCCGGAACATCCGGCGATATTGTCTCACGAAGATGAGGACGGTATGCTCCCCGGGCTGCTTTATCTGATCGTATCGGTGTATAAGGGGCAATGTGCAGAATTGCATGGATATAGAAAAGAAAGTCCGGAAGATAAGGCCGCGGAGTGTTACAGAAAACAGTAAAAAAAGACAGTTAAGATAAGACAGTAAGGAGAAGACAGCAATGAAAGTGATCATATCGGCAACTCTGAAATCGTTTTTCAGAAGAGAGGCAGAAGCAGAAATCGGCGGAAATACGGTTGCCGAGGTGTTGAAAAATCTGACCGTGGAGTATCCGGATGCAAAGCGGGGATTATATGATGAAAACGGTAAGCTTAGAGGCTTTATCCGGATCTTTGCGGATGAAGAAGATGTGACCGATGAAGCAAAACATAACGAATCTCTGGCAGGCGTTTCCAGGATCCTGCTGCTTCCTTTGGTAGCGGGGGGCGCACCGACGGAAAGCATTATTTCGGATGAACGCCGGAAGGAAATCGAACTGGATGATAAAGATATTGAACGATTCAACAAGCATTTGTTGCTGCGGGAGATCAGTGTGAAGGGACAGAAGCGGATCCGTGCGGCAAAAGTCGTTGTGATCGGTGCGGGCGCATTAGGATCACCGGTGATCCAGTATCTGGCAGCGGCCGGTGTAGGTACTATTAAGATCGTGGATTTTGATGAAGTGACTCTGGGCAATCTGCAGAGCCAGGTGCTCCACACCAGCAGAGATGTCAAGCGCCCGAAGGTGGCGTCGGCAAAGGATAAGGTAAGAAACATCGACCGTAATATCGAGGTGATCGCTGAGAATGTCCGTCTGGATGCGGACAATGCGGCCTCCCTGATCGAAGGCTTTGATCTGGTGGTAGATTGCACGGATAACTACAAATCCAGATACCTGATCAATGATGCCTGTGTGTTAAGCGGGATCCCTCTGGTCTTTGGCGCGATCTATCAGTATGAGGGGGAAGTGAGCGTACTGAACTATCAGGACGGCCCGTGCCTGAGATGTCTGTTCCCGGCACCGCCGGCACCGGGACTGGTACCTACATGTGCAGAGGGCGGTACCATCAGTCCGTTGTCCGGTATCATCGGCAGCTATCAGGCCAATGAAGCACTGAAGCTGATCATCGGGATCGGAGAACATTTAAACGGCAGACTGCTGCGGGTGGATACCCTGGGACTGCAGTCTTCTGTGGTAAAGATCAAAAAGAACTGTGACTGTCCGGTATGCGGCAGCAAGCCGACCATCACCGAGGTGGAAGACTTTGATTATGAAGAATTCTGCGGATTAAAGGCGGAAGAGGACGAGATCCCTGTAGAAGGCTTTACACCGGAGGAACTGGCAAGCCGTATCGATGCCGGAGATGCAATGACCATTATCGATGTGCGTGAGCCGCATGAGCGTGCCATCAAGCATTTCCCGGGAGCCATCGCGATCCCCATCGGACAGCTGGCAAGACGACAGAAGGAACTCAACCCGGAGCTGGATACGGTCTTTATCTGCAAGGAAGGCAAGCGAAGCATCCTGGCGATCAATACGCTGCGGGAAGCCGGTTACAAGGGGCCGATGTACAACTTAAAGGGCGGCATGGATGCGATGAAGGACATTATGTTCTCAAACGAGGCCGGCTGGCTGTAAGAAAAATAACAGTGAAATAAGGTCTAAACAGACTTTATCATAAAAATCCAATATTTATCAGAACGGAGGAGTAAGAAATGGCAAAAGAAGAAACAAAGGCAAGTGTGATCAACGCACTGGGCGCAAAAGCGGCTTATAATCTTGCAAATGTGACCAAAACAAAACCGCAGTATGGTGCTCTGACACCGAAGTGGCTCACCAAGTTCCTGGAGTTTAAGGGACTGGAGACCGGTATCTTTCGTGTGAACAAAGTTGTGGAAGGTGAGACGCCGCTGGATGTGCTGTGCAGCCAGACCAAGAAGAGCGACATCATCCCGGATGGCTATGTAGAGTATGAGACCGAGCCGAGAGAGTATCGTCTGAACTCCATCTCTACGATCATCAATGTAAATACGGCGATCGAAGATGTTTACAGCGCACCGTACGATCAGGTACAGGAACAGCTTGGCCTGGCCATCGAGTCTCTGCGTGAGCGTCAGGAAAGCCAGCTGATCAACAACGATGATTACGGTCTGCTGAAGAACATCGCAGATTCCCAGAGAATCCAGACCAGAAACGGTGCACCGACTCCGGACGATCTGGACGAGCTGATCACCAAGGTTTGGAAAGAGCCGTCCTTCTTCCTGGCTCATCCGCGTGCCATCGCTGCATTTGAAAGAGAGTGCACCAAGAGAGGTGTTCCTCCTGTAGTGGTAAATATCGCAGGCGGTACCTTCTTAACCTGGAGAGGCATCCCGATCATCCCGACCGATAAGCTGCTGGTAGACGGTCTGAAGAACCCGACTTCCCAGAGTGGTAAGACCAACATCCTGCTGATCCGTACCGGTGAAGCAAAGCGTGGTGTTATCGGTCTGTTCCAGGCAGGTCTTAAGAATGAGCATTCCAGAGGTCTGTCCGTTCGTTTCCGTGGTATTGATGATAAGGGAGTTGCATCTTATCTGCTGTCACTATATTGCTCGGCTGCTATCCTTGCGGATGACGCTATCGCAGTATTAGAGGATGTGGAAGTGGGTGAGTACTATGACTACGACTAATCCATACACCGTAACGGAGGAATCTCTGGGACTGCCCAGTGCCGCCGCGATCAGTGCTATGGCAAATGCGATGTTTCCCGATTTTGTCGGAAGCAGCGTATCCGCAGTTCCGGAATCGGCGAGTGTGCCGCAGCAGAGCACTCCTTCGGGGGCAATGCTGCCCAGCGCATCCCTGCCGGTAGAGACAGAGGTACCGGCCGATGCCGTTCCGGCAGAAGTCGCGATCCCTGCAGAGTCTACTTTACCTGCGGAAAATGTATTGCCGTTTATCACGGTTCCGCCTGAGGCGACCGTACCGACCAATGCAGCCGTACCGGAAGCAAATGTACCGGGTGCGGATGCCGCAGATGTGAATACGGCTGCGCAGACAGCACAGGCAGCGGCCGGAAGCGGTTACGGGGATGCCTTTGACTGGGAGCATCCGTTTGCATATGTTGCACCGACGCCAACGCAGTCCTATGCGCCGAAGGTACAGTCCAAGACGCAGGCGGAAGAATATGACCGTCGTATTGATGTACCGACCTCTTTACAGGGCGGAGATGCGGTAACAAAGGAAGGCACTGCAGAGCGCGGTACCACCAGAAACGATTCGATCCGTATCGGCAGCAAGACACTGGCACAGATCCGGGATGATTTCCCGATCCTGAAAGAGCGTATCAACGGCAACCCGCTGGTATGGCTGGATAATGGCGCGACGACACAGCGTCCGAAGCAGGTGATCGACCGTCTCAGTTATTATTTTGAGCATGAGAATTCCAATGTGCACAGAGGCGCGCATACCCTGGCAGCCAGATCCACCGACGCGTATGAGAATGCAAGAGATATCGTGCGTGATTTCATCGGGGCACCGAGTTCGGAAGAGATCATTTTTGTCAGAGGTACGACCGAGGCCATTAACCTGGTGGCAAATGCGTATGTAAAGCCCACGCTGCAGCCGGGGGATGAGATCATCGTATCCATCTTAGAGCACCATGCCAATATCGTGCCGTGGCAGTTGATCGCAGAAAAGACCGGTGCTGTCATCAAGGTGATCCCTTGTGATGAGAGTGGTCAGTTGATTTTGTCGGAATACGAAAAGTTATTTACCAAAAGAACCAAGTTTGTTACAACGACGCATGTATCCAATGTACTGGGTACGGTAACACCGATCGAAGAGATGATCGCCATCGCACATCGCCATGGAGTACGCATCCTGATCGACGGTGCACAGTCGGTAGCGCATATTCCGGTCAATGTATCGGCGCTGGATGCGGACTTCTTCGTCTTCTCCGGCCACAAGATCTTTGCTCCTACGGGCATCGGCGTGGTCTATGGCAAGAAGGAACTGCTGGAAGCAGCAGAGCCGTATCATGGCGGCGGTAATATGATCGCGGATGTAACCTTTGAAAGAACGATCTACAACGGGATCCCGAACAAGTTTGAAGCAGGTACCGGAAGCATTGCAGATGCGGTAGGTCTTGGTGCTGCATTAAGCTACTTATCCGAGATCGGTATGCCCTGCGTATACCGCTGGGAGCATGAACTGCTGCAGTACGGTATGCAGGAGATGAAACGCATCCCGGGACTGACACTGATCGGTACCGCACTGAACAAAGCATCTGTACTGTCCTTCCATCTGGATGGCTATTCGGATGATGAAGTAGGAAAACGCCTGGATAATTACGGTATCGCCGTAAGAACAGGTCATCACTGTGCACAGCCGGTGCTGCGCCGATTCGGTTATGAAGGATCCGTGCGTCCGACCCTGGCACTGTACAATTCACCGGACGATATCGATGCGCTGGTGAAGGTACTCAAAACATTTGCATAATGGTTTTGCCTGTTGTTGTCGGGAGTACCGGCAACAGCAGGTTTTTCTGAAAACATTTTTTGTGATTTATTTTGAAAATAACAAACCGATCAAAGGGTTGATAAGATATGAAAGAGATCATTAGAGAAGAAGAGATCAATGACCTTGTAAAAGGCGTACTGGCGGACTTTAATGGCGGAAAGAACATAGACAGCATCAATATTTTTAACAAACCGGATAAGAATGAGATCCACGAGCTGGTCCATGATATGGCGCGGATCGTATTCCCGGGATATTTTCGGGATCGTACCTTTAAGATCTACAATCCCAACAACAGTTTTGCGGTGATCATAGAGGATATCTTCTATCATCTGAACAAGCAGATCAATCTGGCGCTGGACTTTTGCAAACTGCGCGGGACCATGACAGAGGATGAGCGGAGGATCGAGAGTTACCGTATCTGCCGGGCATTCTTTGAGCGTTTCCCGCTGATCCGGGAATATGTGGAAACGGATCTGCTGGCAGCTTACGACGGGGATCCGGCTGCAGGCTGTTATGAAGAGATCATCCTGGCGTATCCGGGACTGATGGCCAGCACCATCTACCGTCTGGCGCATGAACTGTATCTGTTGAATGTGCCGGTGATCCCGCGACTGATGACAGAATATGCGCATTCCCAGACCGGGATCGATATCCATCCGGGAGCAACGATCGATAAGTATTTCTTTATTGACCACGGTACCGGTATCGTCATCGGAGAGACAGCGGTGATCGGCAAGAATGTCAAGATCTATCAGGGCGTGACCTTAGGAGCGCTGTCCACCAGAGGAGGACAGAAACTGTCCGGTAAGCGGCGGCATCCGACGATCGAGGACAATGTAACGATCTACGCCGGGGCATCGATACTGGGCGGGGATACCGTGATCGGGGAGAATTCCGTGATCGGCGGCAATACCTTCATCACCAGTTCCGTACCGGCCAATACCAGAGTGAGTATCAAGAATCCGGAGATGGAATACCGTACCTATGATAACAAGGTCGTGACGCAGGAGATCAAACAGAGCGAAGAATGGTTTTACATCATTTAAATAATCAAGACAAAGGAGAAAAATTATGAAGATCACAGTAGCAGGAGAAAAGAAAGAGGTAGCGGAAAACCTTACGGTTGCGCAGCTGATCGAGCAGGAGAATGTAGAAACACCGCAGTATGTTACGGTTTCGATCAATGAAGAGTTTCTGGAGTCCGGAACATTTGATACACATGTGCTGAAGGAAGGCGATGAAGTAGAATTCCTTTACTTTATGGGAGGTGGCAGATAATGGCATTTACCAATGAACAACTGGAGAGATATTCCCGGCATATCATTTTGAAGGAGATCGGTGCCAAGGGTCAGAAGAAGCTGTTAAACGCCAAGGTGCTGATCATCGGAGCCGGCGGTCTGGGCGCACCGGCAGCGCTGTATCTGGCGGCAGCCGGCGTGGGTACCATCGGTATTGTGGATGCGGATGTGGTGGATCTTTCCAATCTGCAGAGACAGGTCATTCACTCGACCAATGATATTGGCAAACTGAAGGTGGAGTCCGCGGCAGAGACCATGCGCGCGATCAATCCGGATGTGACAGTCAATACCTATCACGAGTTTGTGAGCAGCTACAATATCATGGATCTGATCAAAGATTATGATTTTATCCTGGACGGAACAGACAATTTCCCGGCAAAGTTCCTGATCAACGATGCATGTGTGATGGCAAAGAAACCGTTATCCCATGCGGGGATCATTCGTTTTAAGGGACAGCTGACCACCATCCTTCCGGGAGAAGGTCCATGCTATCGCTGTATCTTCAAGAATCCGCCGCCAAAGGATGCGGTACCTACCTGTAAGCAGGCCGGAGTCATCGGTGCGATGGGTGGTGTGATCGGATCCCTGCAAGCGATGGAAGCGGTGAAGTATATCACCGGTGTGGGTGATCTGCTGGTAGGCTATCTTCTGACTTATGATGCGCTGAAGATGGAATTCCACAAGATCAAACTGCCGCCGCGTGGTAAAGGCTGTGCCGTATGCTCGGATACACCGACCATTACGGAACTGATCGATTATGAACAGGCAGTATGTGATTTTCATCCGGGAGAGAAGACAGAATGAGAGTAACGATCAAAAAAGAAGATTATGAAAGGATGTTGGAATATGCGCTTTCCAAGAGGCCGGAGGAAGCCTGCGGGCTGATCGCCGGAGAAGATTCGGAAGACGGCGTACGGAAGATCCGAAAGGTGTATCTTCTGACCAACATCGATCATACCAACGAGCACTTTTCCATCGACCCGAAGGAACAGCTCGCATCCATCAAGGATATGCGGGCAAACGGGCTGAAGCCGCTGGGCAACTGGCATTCCCATCCGGAATCGCCATCCAGACCCTCCGAAGAGGACAAGCGTCTGGCAAATGACAGTAAGGCAAGTTACCTGATACTGTCATTGATGGAAGAAGACAAGCCGGTACTGAATGCCTTTCATGTGGAAGGTGAACAGGGAAGCCGCACGGTACGCAAAGAAGAACTGGAGATCATATAGGAGGAAAGAAAACATGGCAGATTTGGGATTTACGGTAGATGATACCATTGATATCACAGATGTCACCTGCCCCATTACTTTTGTAAAGACAAAGGTAGCGCTGGAAGAACTGGACGACGGACAGATCCTGCAGGTACATGTAAACGATGGTGAGCCGGTACAGAATGTACCGCGCAGCATCAAGGAGGAGGGCCACGAGATCCTTCGCCTGGATGACAACGGTGATGGCACCTTTGAACTGTATATCAAGAAGGTGGGCGATTAAGTATCGCAGCAAAGTAATGAGGAAGCGGATATTCTCGAAGGATGGGAGTATCCGTTTTTTATTGGAATTTTCTGCTTGCCTTCCCCTTGAAGAAAAAAAGAAAAAATAATTACAAAACCTATTGACATAGTAGGTGTATAGTGATATAGTCATAACATCGAAACAGGAAATACAAAAAATGCGAAAGGAGACAAAACGATGTCCGTAACAAAGATCAGAAAACAGAACAGCATGTGTTGTTGTCGAATGCTTATGTTCCGGGCATGTTTTGTGACCGGGGTGTGTGAAATACTGACTGCTCACCCTGATAAAGCGCGATGTTGATGCAATGATCATCGTAAGGTCTTATGCCCGGAACCGAAAATAAGGTCCCGGTTTTTTTATGCAAATTTTTGAAAAAATTTCAAAACAAATAAAACGATAACAAGTCAAATTCAGATAACAACAAATATTGGAGGATAAAACAATGGCAAATAATTATAGTTTCAGCACAAACGCGATCAGAGCAGGATACAATTCCGCAGAACATTTTCATTCCGTGACACCGCCCATCTATCAGACCGCTTCCTTTGATCTGGAAGATATCGACCGCACCAGAAGACTCTGGACCGGCGCAGAAGCGGGCGGCATCTACTCCAGAGTAGGAACCCCGACCGGTGGTATCCTGGAAGCAAGGATCGCGGAACTGGAAGGCGGTAAAGCAGCAGTAGCGCTTTCTTCCGGAATGGCAGCCATCACCTACACACTGCTCCTTCTCGGACAGGGCGGCGGCAACATCGTAGCAGGATCTTCCTTGTATGGCGCAGCACAACTGGATCTGATCGAGTTTCTGCCGAAGTACGGTGTGGAGACCAGATTCCCGGAAGACCGCAATGATCCCGCAGCTTATGAAAAACTGATCGATGAGAATACCAAGGCAGTTTATCTGGAATCCATCAGCAATCCCCGCATTGAACTGTATGATATCGATGCCATCGCAGCCGTCGCTCACAAACATGGTGTACCGGTGGTGGTAGACAATACTGTAGCTACCCCGTATCTGTACAAGCCGTTTGAACACGGCGCGGACATCACGGTATACTCCGCAACCAAGGAACTGAACGGACACGGCAATGTGATCGCCGGTCTGGTGGTAGAGAAAGGTGACTTCCCATATCCGAAGGAGCGTTTCCCGCAGTTCTATGAGAAGTCCTGGAAGATGAGAGATCTGCAGAACAATCCGAGAAGCGGTGTGGAATTCATTCCGGGTGCTCCGGTGATCGCATTGCTCAAGATCTTCTTTACGGAATTCTTCGGCGGTGCACTGGGATCCTTTGAATCCTACCTGGTACTGCAGGGCCTGCAGACACTGACCGTTCGTCTGGATAAGAAACTGCAGACGGTACGCAAGGTAGTGGAATTCCTGGAGACCCGTCCGGAAGTGGAATTTGTCAACTATCCGTATGCAAAGGGCAGTAAGTATAAAGATCTGGCAGATCGTGACTTTAAGAAAGGCCCCGGTGCACTGTTCTCCTTTGGCTTCAAGGGCACCCGCGAGCAGGAAGGCAAGTTCATCAAAGCGCTGAACAACTTCTCCTACCATGTAAACATCGGAGATGTGCGATCCCTGATCACCAATCCGCCTGAGAATACACATACCGAGCTGGAGCCGAAGGATCTGGAGAGAGCCGGCATTCCGCAGAACCTGATCCGTATCTCCATCGGTCTGGAAGATGCCGAAGATCTGATCGCCGATCTGGATCAGGCATTCCAAAAAGCCTTCTCATAATATAAAGCGACGGGAGGATACAACAATGGCAGACTTTACAAATAAGACAGTATTCATTACCGGTGCAGCCAAAGGCCAGGGGCGTGCAGTGGCTCTGGCACTGGCAGAAGAAGGCGCCAATATCATCGCATTTGATCTGGGAGAGAAGATTGCTTATCCGGCTTATAACCGTTCATCCAATAAAGATCTGGAACAGCTCAAAGACGATGTGATCGCAAAAGGAGGAAAGATCCTGATCTATGCAGGGGATGTGCGTAAGGCTGAGGATGTCAAAGAAGCGGTAGAGCTGGGCGTGAAAGAATTCGGCACCATCGACATTCTCTTCAGCAACGCCGGGATCGCGGCTTACGGAAATACCTGGGAACTGACGGAAGAACAATGGGATGCTATGATCGACATCAATCTGCGCGGCGGATGGCTGGTTTCCAAATATGTGATCCCGCATATGATCGAAGCAAAGAAGGGCGTGATCATCTACAATTCTTCGGTAGCCGGTTTGCGTGGCTTCAACCGGATGGGACATTACAGCGCATCCAAGCATGGACTGGTGGGGCTTACCAAGTCGCAGGCCATCGAGCTGGCGCCTTATGGGATCCGCGTGGTATCGCTGCATCCCACCGGTGTGAATACGCCGATGAACGATGGACTGGCAGAACTGGAAGGTACCACACCGACCGAGATCGCGGAGCGTTCTGCAGGTAACCTGCTGCGCACGCCGTGGCTGGAGACCGAGGACATTGTAGAAGCATTCAAATATATCGCAAGTGACCGGGCAAGATATTTAACCGGCAGTCAGTTTGTCCTGGATGCAGGTCTGCTGACGGCATAATACATCTCATATGGAAATCAGGGAGGAAAACGAAAATGGCTTATTCGATCGATTCATTATTAATACACGGTGGTCAGGACGGAGACGAGACCACCGGAGCGGTAAATGTACCGATTTATCAGACATCCACCTACAAGCAGGACGGACTGGGCGAAAACCGGGGCTGGGAATATTCCAGAACCGGTAACCCTACCAGAGCGGCTGTGGAAAAATTGATCGCGGATCTGGAGCAGGGACAGTACGGCCTGGCATTTGCTTCCGGTCTGGCAGCGATTAATACCGTTCTCTCTTTATTTAAGAGCGGTGACAAACTGGTGGTATCCGACAATATCTACGGCGGTACCTTCCGTATTCTGGATAATGTATTTAAAAATTTCGGTATCACCTACAAGATTGTAAATACTTCGGATCAGGCAGCGGTAGAGGCGGTCATTGATGATGAAGTAAAGGCGGTCTATGTGGAGAGCCCGGCCAATCCGCTGCTGACGGTAACGGATATCGCAGCGGTATCGGAGATCGCAAAGAAACATAAGAAACTGCTGATCGTAGACAATACTTTCTTAACACCGTATCTGCAGAGACCACTGACCCTGGGGGCGGATATCGTGATCCACAGCGGTACCAAGTATCTGGGCGGACACAGCGATACCATTTCCGGTTTCGTGGTAGTCAATGACAAAGCATTGGCGGATCGTTTGTATTATCTGCAGAATGCCATCGGTGGTGTGCTGGCACCCTGGGACAGCTTCTTAATGATCCGCGGGATCAAGACGCTGGGCGTTCGTATGGATCGTCATGTGGCCAATGCGCAGAAGATCGCGGAGTGGCTGGAGCAGAGCGGTTATGTGAGTAAGGTGTATTATCCCGGACTGAAATCCGATCCGGGATATGAAGTGCAGAAAAAGCAGGCAGACGGGCCGGGAGCTATGATCTCCTTTGTACTGGATGCCAAATATGATTATCAGAAGTTCTTCAAAAATCTCAAACTGGTGACCCTGGCAGAAAGCCTGGGTGGTGTGGAGTCGCTGGTATGTCATCCGGCAAGCATGACACACGCGGCTATCCCTGCAGACATTCGCAAGAGTGTGGGTATCGTGGATGAACTGATTCGTCTGTCCGTCGGCATCGAGGGCGTGGACGATATCATCGCGGACCTGAAGCAGGCCATCGAAGCATCCGTATAATAAACGGATGTGGGGAAATCATAAGGAGAAAAGAAGACCATGGAAGTATATCGTAATATCCGGGAAATGATCGGTAATACACCGGTCATGCAGCTGACGCATCTGGGCGTCAAAGAAGGAGTCAATGTATTTGCAAAACTGGAACTGATGAATCCGGCCGGCAGCGTGAAGGATCGTGTCGGAATGTATATGATCGATGATGCAAAGGAAAGAGGGATCTTAAAAGAAGGCGGTACCATCGTGGACGCGACCGCGGGAAACACCGGCATCGGTATCGCCATCGCAGCACTCAACCAGGGCTATCGTGTGATCTTTGCCGTACCGGAAAAGTTCTCGATCGAAAAGCAGAAGGTGATGAAGGCACTGGGGGCGGAGATCGTGCATACCCCGAGAGAAGACGGCATGCTGGGAGCGGATCGTGAGGCAGACCGCATTATCGCAACCATTCCGGGAGCTATATCACTAAAGCAGTTTCAGAATCCGGCCAACCCGAGAGCGCATTATGAGACCACGGGACCGGAGATTTACCGTCAGCTGGACGGACAGGTAGATTACTTTGTAGCAGGTGCCGGCAGCGGTGGTACCTTCAGCGGTATCGTAAAGTATCTGAAGGAACAGAACCCGCAGATCCGCGGGGTATTGGCCGATCCCATCGGTTCCATTATCGGTGGCGGCGAGCATGCGGATTATGATATCGAAGGTATCGGAAATGATTTTATCGCGGATACCATGGACATCACACTGGTGGATCAGGTGATCAAGGTATCTGATACGGAAGCTTTTGAAACATCCAGACTGCTGGCAAAGAAGGAAGGTATCCTGGCAGGATCTTCTTCCGGAGCAGCGCTGGCAGCGGCACTCAAACTGGCGAAGGAAATTGATCACGGCAACATCGTGACCATCTTCCCGGACCGCGGAGACCGTTATCTGAGCAAAGGTTTATTTGATTAAGAATTTATCGGATAAAATTTTAATTAGAGTAAGTATTTAGGAAGGAGCAGACAATGAGAGTATCGACCAGAGTAGAGTACGGACTGATCGCGCTTGCGGATATCGTGATCCATTGCGAAAACGGACAGAGTGTATCCGCGCCCGATATCGCCAAACGGCAGAATATCTCTCATAAATATCTGGAACATATCCTGTTGCCGCTGCGGCAGGCGGGGTTCATTACGGCTCAGAAAGGACTTCGCGGAGGATATGTCCTTTCCTGCAAGCCGGACCAGGTGAAACTGACGGATGTTCTCAATGCATTGGACAACACACTTCTGGCAGAAATGGAGAAGGATGAGAGTGAGGGAAATCTGCGCTCAGTGATCAACGGTTTCTTCTGGCAGGAGATCAACAGTAATCTGAAAGACTATACGGACCGAATGTCGCTTTCCGACTTTGTTTCGCAGTGCCGCAACGGTGTATCCGAAGGCTGGGATCTGTATGTGATATAGATTTCGGCAATATACGGATCCTATAATGCGGCCTTTGCAGGGCCGTATTTTTATACCGAAAAACAGATGGTACAGCCATAAAAAATATTGATAGCTGCCGATAGAATCTGACAATTTTACATTATGTGAAGCGGATGTTAAAGTGAATTTCAGTTGTTACGCAAATGGAAAACGAAATTATTTCGTAGATTTTGGAGGAAGAAAAAATGCCGACAATCAACATAGATGAACCTGCAGTGTTGATCAGAGAAAAACGACTGGGAACCATCAATGCTTATTCCGGAACGGCGGAAGAGCTGGTGGAAAAATCCCACAGCAAACAGTTAAAGGACAGTAAGAGAAGATTTTCCCAGTGTCTCGGTTGTAATGCGGGACAGGCATTCTGCCAGCTGTCGATGATCGAGGATGTAGCGATCGTCAATCATGCGCCGGTAGGATGTGCGGGCGACTTTTGCGGATTCAATTTTGTATACCGCATTGAGCAGGAAAACAGAAATCTGCCGGAGCGCAACGGAAGATACTTTTCCACCAATATTCAGGAAAAAGATACCGTATTCGGTGCCATCAAAAAACTGGAAGAGACGGTGGAAAAAGCATACGAGAGGGTACATCCAAAGGCGATCTTCATCACCACTTCCTGTGCATCGGGTATCATCGGTGAGGATATCGAAGGCGCGGCGCACAAGCTGACGGAAAAGCTGGGGATCCCGGTTGCTACCTGTACCTGCGACGGTTTCCGATCTAAGGTATGGACTACAGGTTTCGATGCGGCTTATCACACGGTGCTGCGAAATATCGTAAAGCCGCCCAAGAAGAAAGGGAATTATGTGAATGTCGTAAACTTCTGGGGCTCCCATGTTTTCGACGAGATCGTAAAGAGATTCGGCTATGAGACCAGATACCTGATGCCTTTCTCCACGATCGAGCAGCTGCAGGAGTGTTCGGAAGCGGCAGCAACTATCCACATCTGCCCGTCGCTTTCCACCTATATGGGTGCCGGTCTGAGCCAGCTCTACGGAGTGCCGGAGATCACGGTGCCGCCGGCTTACGGTGTGGAAGGTACGGATCGCTGGTTAAGAGCTCTCGGTGAGGTGCTCGGCAAACCGGAAGTAGCGGAAGAGATCATTGCGGAAGGTCACCGCGATATCGTACCGAAGATCGAAGAGCTGAAGGAAAGATTTAAAGGAAAAACAGCATATGTGATGGCCGGAGCGGCACACGGTCAGGCACTGATCCATCTGCTTAGAGAGCTGGGATTTGAAGTGCAGGGTGCCAGCGTATTCCATCACGATCCGGTATATGACAGCGATCATCCGGAAATGGATGTGTTGCAGCATGCGGTACAGACCTACGGAGATGTGAAGAATTATCAGGTATGTAACAAGCAGTCCTTCGAGTTGGTCAATGCGTTATACCGCATCCGTCCGGATCTGATCCTGGCAAGACACGGCGGAATGACACTGTGGGGCGCAAAACTCGGAATCCCCACACTGCTGATCGGTGATGAACAGTTTGGTATCGGATACGAGGGCGCACTCAACTACGCAAGAAGGATCGATGAGGCGCTGGATTCCATAGAGTTTATCAAGAACTATTCCGAGCATGCCAGCAAGCCGTATACACAGTGGTGGCTGGATCAGGAACCGGGGTATTTCCAAAGCGGCGGTTCCGGCAAATGTACCAGCGGCAGACCGATTGCAGATCTATAGTTTTATAAAGACATGGAGGAGAAGACAGTGTCATCGACAATAGAACAACCAAGATTTACCTGCGCGCTCGGTGCTTACGAGAGCGTGGTAGCGATAAAAAGAGGTGTACCGATCCTGCATTCCGGACCGGGCTGCGGCGGAAAGGTGGGACAGCTGATCGCACAGGGCGAAGGATATGCGGGCGGATCCACGGCACCGTGTACCAATGCAGAAGAACAGGATGTGGTCTTCGGCGGAGAAAAGAAACTGCGGAGCGTGATCGAAAACTCCTTTAAGGTGATCGACGGAGATTTGTATGTAGTGATCACCGGATGTACGGCAGCCATTACCGGAGATGATATCGGTGCGATCGTCGGAGAGTTCCAGGAAGAAGACAAGCCGATCGTTTATCTAGAAGCCGGCGGATTTAAGAGCAACAACTATGTAGCACACGAGCGGCTGATCAATGCCATCGTCGACCAGTATGTTGACAAGTTTGCGGAAGATAAGGAAGTAGAAAAAGGGTTGGTAAATGTCTTTGCTTCCGTACCGTACCAGGATCCGTTCTGGAACGGCAATCTGGAAGGACTGAAGCGCATCCTTGAAGGAATCGGGTTGAAAGTCAACATCTTGTTTGGAGAAGAATCCGAAGGTGTTAAAGAGTGGCTGACGATCCCGAAAGCAGAGTTCAACATTCTGGTAGGTCCCTGGGTGGGACTGAACGCAGTAAAGCATTTGAAACGCTTATACGGAACACCGTACATCCAGTTCCCGTATCTGCCGGTAGGAGCGGTAGAGACCAGCCGGTTTTTACGGCAGGTTGCGGAGTTTGCAGGACTGGATCCGGAGCAGTCGGAAAAATATATCAAAAAAGAAGAAGGGAAGTATTACGCACACATTGACAAGATGGCAAGCTTTATGCTGGAGTTCCGCTATGGCATACCGAGAAGGGTTTACACTGTGGCAGATGCTTCCACCTCCATCGGATTTTCCAAGTTCTTACTGAACGAACTGGGGATTATCCCGGGAACGCAGAATATCGTGGATGATATTCCGGAGAAGTTCCAGGAGGCAGTGAAGAAAGAGTACGAGGATATCTCCAATCTGGGAAGACAGAGAGATATCGAGGTGCGGTTCGATCCGGATGCCGGTAAGGCCCAGGAAGTGATCGAAGAGGATGCAAAGAACTATCCGGACAAGCGGATCCTGCTGCTGGGCAGCGCCTGGGAGAAAGGACTGGCAAGCAAGCTGAAAGCGGATCTCTTGATCGTATCCGTTCCGGTACAGTACCGGCTGATCATGAACTGCGGATATACCGGATACGAAGGCGGGCTGCGGACCATCGAAGATATTTACGACAGAGTGCTGGCAACCTATCGATAAATAAGTAACGATTAGGAACTGCAAGGTTTCCGGAAATTTATAACAGGCAGTTTAAGCAGGAAGAAAATCATTAAATAATCATGAATATCGGGAGGAGAAAAAGAAAATGAGACAGGTAGCGATTTACGGAAAAGGCGGTATCGGAAAATCCACAACTACACAGAACCTGACCGCAGGCTTAACGGAACTGGGAAAGAAGGTCATGGTGGTCGGCTGTGATCCGAAGGCAGATTCCACCAGACTTTTGCTGAACGGTCTGGCACAGAAGACGGTACTGGATACCCTTCGTGAAGAAGGTGAGATCGATGATCTGAGCTATATCGTAAAGGAAGGCTTCGGCGGTACCAGATGTGTGGAGTCCGGCGGTCCGGAACCGGGTGTAGGATGCGCAGGACGCGGTATCATCACATCCATCGGTATGCTGGAAGACTTGGGTGCATATACCGATGAGCTGGACTATGTATTCTATGATGTACTCGGCGATGTGGTTTGCGGTGGTTTCGCAATGCCCATCCGCGAAGGCAAGGCACAGGAGATCTACATCGTTGCTTCCGGTGAGATGATGGCTCTGTATGCAGCCAACAATATCTGCAAGGGTATTCAGAAGTATGCGGTAAAGGGTGGTGTACGCCTGGGTGGTATCATCTGCAACTCCCGTAAGGTAGACCGTGAACGCGACCTGCTGGAAGCATTTGCAAAAGAACTGGGCAGCCAGCTGATCTACTTTGTACCGCGTGATAATGAGGTACAGCGTGCGGAGATCCAGAAGAAGACCGTGATCGATCACAATCCGGAACATCCGCAGGCACAGGAATACAGAAACCTGGCGCAGGCCATCGAGGATAATCAGATGTTTGTGATCCCCAAGCCGATGACCCAGGAGAGACTGGAAGAGATCCTGACCGAGTATGGTCTGTTTGATGATTTGAAAGAGACCGCAAGCGAAGAGAACAAGACAATCCGTATTGCAGGCTAAAATGAAATGATATCCCACTTGCCTTCCCCTTGAGTTGGATGAAGCGATATCCTTCTTGCCTTCCCCTTGAGGGGAAGGTGGCGCGCTAGCGCCGGATGAGGTGTAAGCATAGGTAACGAAAACAAAGGCAATATTGAAAATTACAGGAGCAAAAACATGAAACTACGAGCTGCATTCGCAACAAGTATGGGCTTCCTGGTAGACCGGCATTTTGGTGCAGCGGAACGCTTCGATATATACGAAGTGGACACGGAAGCAAAAGAATATGAAAAAGTAGATATCCGGCTGGTGGACAGAGCCTGTCTCGAACATCAGCACCACAACGATCGAATGCAGCGAGTCGTCGAGACGATCGCAGACTGTAATGTGGTGTTTGCGGAGTGTATCGGCGGAGGGGCAAGAGAAGTACTGCTGAAGTACGATATCGAACCGATCGAAATGGAACAGAGTGTGCTGCAGATCCTGCGGGCGGTGTTGAAATCAAGGGTATCCATTGTGGATCCCAGATTTCTGGAAAAAGAAAAAGAACGAATCAAGACCATCACTTCCGACAGTCTTTCGAACTTTAAACATCTTTCCAAGAAACATCCCTGTATGAATTTTCAGGCGCATATGTCGCGCGGTCGTATCCATCTTCCCGTAAGTCCCAAATGTAATATCGGTTGCAAATTCTGTACCAGAAAGATCGATAAGTCGGTCATCCGGCCCGGGGTTTCGTCCCTGGTATTAAAGCCGGAGGAAAGTTTAGAGATCATCCGGAAAGCCAAAGAACTTTGTCCGGAACTGGCAGTGGTGGGTATTGCCGGCCCCGGCGATACTCTGGCAACAGACAACGCACTGGATACATTTGAATTGGTCAAAAAGGAATACCCCGAGATGGTGTGCTGCTTATCGACAAATGGATTTGGATTGCCGGGAAAAGTAGAACGGATGGCGGCGCTGGGGATCGATACGGTAACGGTGACGGTCAATGCGATCGATCCGGAGATCGAAGCAAAGATCAATGACTTTGTGATCGATGAGAACAATGTGGCACATACCGGTGTGGAAGCGGCAAAACTGCTGATCGCGCATCAGATCGAGGGGATCAAAAGGGCGGCAGAACTGGGACTGGTGGTAAAGATCAATTCGGTACTGGTACCGGGGATCAACGATCATCATATCCCGGAGGTGGCAAGAAAGATGCATGAGCTGGGCGCTTCGCTCTTAAATATCTTACCGCTGATCCCGCAGAACCAGATGGCGGATGTTCCGGCACCGGATTGTAAAATGCTGGAGCAGGTAAGGGCAGAAGCAGGTAAATATCTGGAAGTGTTCCGTCACTGCAAACACTGCAGGGCAGACGCCATCGGTATTCCGGGAAGCGGCAAGGATCTGCATACAGAGTTGTACAAAGACTACGATGCAGAGGTGGTGGAAAACTTCAGCCACGGATAAAGAAAGCCCGCCTTAGATAAGAGGTGAGAAACTAGTGAGCGGATATTTGGATATCAGAAATGTAAGCAAAGCATTTAACGTCAGCGGACGGGAACTGCAGGTATTGCGAAATGTAAATCTGTCGGTGGATAAAGGCGAGATCTACGGCATCATCGGTTTTTCCGGGGCCGGCAAATCGACACTGGCCAGATGTATCAACCGTCTGGAAACGCCGGATGCCGGAGAGATCCTGGTGGATGGTGTGGATGTGGTGAAACTGAAGGGAAAAGAACTTCGGCAGGAACGTCGGAAAGTCGGTATGATCTTTCAGAATTTCAACCTGTTTGAAGCGATGACCGTAGAAAAGAATATCGCCTATCCGCTGGAGATCGAAGGTGTCAAAAAAGCCGAGATCAAAAAACGGGTGCAGGAAACGGCAGAACTGGTGGGGCTGGCAGATAAGTTAAAAGCCTATCCCGGAGGTTTATCCGGTGGGCAGAAACAGAGAGTCGGTATCGCCAGAACACTGATCGGTCAACCGGATGTGCTTCTTAGTGATGAAGCTACTTCAGCGCTGGATCCGCAGACTACATTAAACATCCTGGATCTGCTGAAGGACATCAATGAGAGACTTGGTATAACGATCCTGATGATCACCCATGAACTGGATGCGATTCGTTACAGCTGCGACAAGATGGCAGTACTGGAGAACGGACAGATCACGGAAAGCGGTGCGGTAGCAGATATCTTCCGCAACCCGCAGAGCAAGACCGGCGAGTTGTTCGCCAAAGTATCAAAAGAGTTCAGAAGAGCAGAGAACTTCACGGACGGGGAAGGAATCTGATCAATCTGAAATAGAAAACAGAACAGAAAGGAGAAAGGAAAAATGAGTTTGTTGGATACTCCCTTATGGGAAGTGATAAAGGCCTCCTTCTCCGCAAAAGTCTGGAGCGGACTGATCGGAGCCATAGGAGACACCCTTTATATGACCATTGTTTCGTCGTTGATCATGTTAGTGTTCGGGCTGGTGGGTGGGATTGTCCTCACGATCATGTGTCCGGACGGATTGTTTCCGGCTCGCGGTGCCTATACTGTATTGGGCGGACTGATCAATATATTACGGTCGCTGCCGCAGATGGTGATGATCATCATTATGATTCCGGTAGCCAGAGCCATTTTTGGAAAGTCCTACGGTACCAATGCTTGCATCATCGCGATCGCAGCAAGCTGTATCCCGATGTATGCCAGGATCGTGGAATCCAGTCTTTTAGAGATCGGCAAAGGCAAGATCGAAGCAGCCAGGTCTTTAGGAAGTACAAATTTTCAGATCATCACCAGGATTCTGCTTCCGGAAACCTTACCATCATTATTGAGAGGTTTTACCGTAGCGGTGATCGGAGTGATCTCCATGACAGCACTGGCAGGAATGTTCGGGGCAGGTGGGATCGGAGACATCGCAGTACGATTCGGTTACCAGCGATTTCAGCATGAAGTGCTGTTCGCCTGCATTTATATTCTGGTACTTTTGGTACAGGGTACACAGTGGGCGGGATCATTCATATCTAATCGGATCCTGAAGAAACGATGCCTGCTGGCAACCGCAGACGGCGGAATCAAAGCGCACAGAGTAAACAGAAATAAAAACACACAACAGAATATTGAAAATAAGAGAGAAGAAAAAACGATCGTTGTCAAAAAGGAGGCAATACTATGAAAAGATTATCTATTTTTAAAGCAGGAGCAGCAGCAACCATATCAGGAATCGTAGCGCTTTCGGGAGCATTATTGGCAGGATGCGGAGCAGAGGAAAGTATTCCGACCGTGGTACAGGCGGCGGAAGAGACGGAGACGCATGCTGCCGATGCTGACGGACTGGTGGTACTGAAAGGTATTACGGATCTGACACCGCATTCCGAGATCATTGAATATGCAGCACCGCTTCTGGAAGAAAAAGGGATTAAGGTAGAACTGGTGGCTACCGCTGCAGATGCGACGACAAATGAGAAACTGGTTGCCGGTGAGATCGATTTCAACTTCTTCCAGCATTGGCCGTATCTGGCAGACCAGAATGCAGTAAACGGCTGGGATCTGGTGAATGCCGGAGATATCCATGTAGAACCGATCACGGCATATTCCGAGAAGTATGCATCTGTGGACGAACTGCCGGCAGAGGCTGTAGTAGCGATCCCGAACGACGGTACCAATGAGTACAGAGCGCTGCTGATCCTGGAGGCAAACGGATTTATCAAACTGAACGAAGAGACTACCAAGGTGCTTTCCGCAACGGTATCGGATATTGAAGAATACACGAAGCCGATCGAGATCGTAGAACTGGATTCCGCGCAGATCATCCCGACCAGAGCGGATTATGATTTCTTCATCACCAATACCAACAAGTATCTGGAATCCGGCATTAGCGCCAACTTCCTGTTCCAGGAGAAGGCGGACAGTCCGTATGCAAACATCATTGCCGTACGCGCCGAGGATGCGGATAACGAAGCAATCAAGACTTTTGTAGAAGTGCTCCGTTCCAAAGAGGTGCAGGACTGGATCGCAGGCAACTACAACGGTGCCGTGATCCCGGTCGTAACCGAATAAAGGAGTCACGGAATGATCCCGTTTCGGATCAAAACCGCATATGGTAATTTAGTACCCTGTTATGATTCTTCCGATGTGAGAAAAAGATATCGCGAGGCACTGGACCGTTATCCGTCCGGTGCCCTTCGCAGTATCTACCTGCAGGATCGTACCGTGATCGAAACACAGGTGGGCAAACTGCATGCAGAGTTGATCACTTTTTATGAATGTGGAACGATCAAGAGGGTTTTTCCCACCTATGGAAAGATCAGCGCCTATCATACCGAAGAGGATGAGTATGAGGAGGCGGATATGGATCGGCTGTCGGTGGGGAACAGCAGTGTCAGCAGCAAAATGCAGTGCGTGTATTTTGACCGCAGCGGATATGTGAAAAGCATTACGATCTTTAACAAAGACAAAATGAATTTTGCAACAAAGTACGGGATGATCGTAACGGATCTGGGTGCAGAATTCGATGAAGACGGTGGTCTGGTATCCATTGAATCCGTGTTTCAAACGGAACTGTATACGGAGTTTGGTACGCTGCATCCTTTCAATCCGCACAGGGATCCGATGCATGCGGAAAAAGGCTCTCTGGGATTTGATGAGGACGGAAATATCATCCGTTTTGCAACCGTCCGCGACAGGATCATATTGAAAGATAAGAACGGAAAACAAAAAGAATATGTACCAAGAATTGAGGAAGATCCTTATACCGGATTTCCCATGTGGGTGCCGGTGAAGGTATGGTTTGAAAAAGAGACGATCAGGATCGCAATGGGAAAAGATACGGAAGAAATCTATGGACGTGCAGAGGTGAGGCTTACTTCCGAGAAGATATAAAGAAGAACGAAGTGATAATGGAGAACGAAAAATGACATTACAGCAGGCATTGTATGCCCTTACCATAGAGGAATGCGGCTCTATGAGCAAGGCTTCCGAAAAACTCTACATTGTACAGCCTACGCTGACGAGCGCCATCCAGGAACTGGAAAATGAGATGGGGATCACCATCTTTTTACGAACACACAAAGGCGTGATCCCGACTCCGGAAGGAACGGAGTTTTTGAATGATATCCGGAACCTGTACCGGCATTATACGATGCTGGTGCAGAAGTATGAAGGGGAGGGAAATTACCGGCGCAAATTCGGTGTCTCCACCCAGCACTATTCCTTTGCGGTCAAAGCCTTTGTGGAAATGGCGAAGCGATACGATATGAAGCAGTTTGATTTTGCCATCCGCGAGACGCAGACCAAGACGGTGCTGACAGACGTGGGATCTTTAAAAAGTGAGATCGGTGTGCTCTATGTAAGTGCCAGGAACGAGAAGATGCTGCGGAAGCTGATGACGGAGCAGGGGGTGATCTTTCATCCGCTGATCAAATGCCGGGCTTATGTATATCTCTGGGATCAGCATCCGCTGGCAAAAGAGAAGAGCATCAGCATGGAGCAGCTGGAACCGTACCCCTGTCTTTCCTTTGAACAGGAAGGAGATGAGGTGTATCTGGCGGAAGAGATCCTGAGTGAAAAGGTATATTCGCAGACGGTGCAGGTCAATGACCGATCCACGATGCTGAACCTGATGGTGGGGTTGCACGGATATACGCTGTGTTCCGGCATCATCTCCGGGGATCTGAACGGGGATGGCTATGTGGTGGTGCCCTTCCACGAAGATGAAGAAAACCCCAACAGTATCATGGAGATCGGATATATCACAAAAAAGAACAGTATCCTAAGCAAGATGGGAGAGGAATACATTGAAGAACTGAAATACTATTTGAAAGGTGTACAAGGGGAAGCCGGATGATCCGGTTTCTTTTTTGTAATAGAGAATGCTGCGCGATTACGATAGCAGAGACTTCCGTGGGATGCAGGGAATCCATAGTGATATCAAGATCTGAAATGGCCTGCGACAAATTTTAAGTGGATAAAGTCTGTGGAATAAGCTATTATACATACTAAGTGATGACAGACTGCTATTGTTGAAGTATTCTTCTAATGTGGACTGCCGTAATCGGACGATGGTCAGGTTCTGAAAAAAGTGATTGGTGGAAAAAGATGATGGACTGGCGAACACCTCAGGTAGAGGATATCCCGGGGATACGGGAATATATGGAACGGGCAGGGATGCGTGGCAGCGATGCGGCTGCTGCGAATCTTTTTTTGCTGCGAGAAAAGTATAACACCAAGATCGCAGAGCAGGATGGCTTTCTGTTCCGAAAATACTGCGGAAGAGGACTGGCCGGCAGAGATGGCCTGGCATTTCCGCTGGGCGATGGGGATATTGAGCATGCGGTACAGTTGGCATTAAAAGACCGGGCAGAGAAAAAGAAGGATCTGAAGTTTATCTATCTGACGGAGGAGCAGGCGAAGACACTTTCTGGTCTGAAAGAATTGGAGATACTGACGGATCCCGGGAATACGGATTATCTCTATACCGCAGCTCATCTGTCGGAACTGTCAGGGCGAAACAATCAGAAGAAACGCAACCATGTGAAACACTTTGCCGCTATATATCCGGACTGTACGCTTAAGGTGCAGACGGCGTTTGACGAGCAGTTTTGCAAAGATATCGTGGAAGTGGAAGAAAGCTGGTTTGACAGCCAGGAAGAACGCGTGGATTCGGCCTTTGTGGAACGGGATGAGATCTACGAAGCCTGCAATCATTGGGAAGACTTAGGACTCATCGGTGCTGTGGCTTATACCGGGGACGGAATGCCGGTGGCGATGTCCATTGCATCAAAGATCTCGGAGGGGGTATTTGATATTCACTTTGAGAAAAGCTATGGGGACTATGCGAGAGATGGCGGGTTTGCTTTTATTAACCAAAGATTTGCGGCATGTTTACGGGCAGACTTTGGCGCAGAATGGATCAACCGGGAGGAAGACATCGGGCTGGAAGGCCTGCGCCGGGCCAAGATGAGCTACCATCCGGATCTGCTGCTGCAGAAGTATCATTGTGTGTATGCGAAAACACCATAAAATGGGAGAATATAAATGCTGAGTGAAGTATTGAGGAAAGAAGAATGTGCCGTTTGCCGTTTCTGCTGCGCGTTTCGCAGACAGAGTCTGTGGGAAGTACCGAAACTGCCGGCATATTTTGTTGAGAAATATAAAACGGATCCAAAGGGCCGGATCATAAAATACATCCGGCTGGCGGAAGCGAATATTCCGGAATCTGCAGGGGCGTTTGATAGAAGTGGTGTGATCACGGATCTGCGGGATCTTTACCGGACGGACGATCCGGAGGAAGAAGCAGCTTGTCCGTTCCTCGATACAACGAAAGGCTGTATCTTACCGCCCGAAGATAAACCCTTTGAATGCAGTGCATGGCCCCTGCGTTATATGCGTATGCCGGACGGTACGCTCAAAGTGTGCCTGACTCCTACATGTGTAGCGATCAATAAAGTTGCTCTCGATCTTCTGAAACAAAAGACATCTGAAAAATGGCATGAGCAGATGGATGCCTATGCTAAGTCACATCCCTATATCATTCTCGATTACCGGGAGGGATTTATTCCGTTAGAATAATACAATTTCCTGAGTTTTCGCCAATATGATTGAAAGGGGAGAATTGGAGGGGACGATCTTGAAAGTACGAAATGGTTTATTATATGTGATCATGATGATCCTGTGTGTCGGTTGCGGACCGCAGCAGCAAGCCGGGGAAAATACCGGCCGGGAAGCGATAGTAAGTGCGACAGCAGTGGAGAAACCTGCAATCCGGCAGATGAAGACGATAAAGGAAAACGGGGAGTACATGGTCAGCGAATATGATCCGGATGGAAAGCTCCTTTCGGAAACATACTATGATGCAGCTTCAAATGAGACCGGAAAAACCGCCACTGTGGCTTGTTACGGATTTTTAGTGGTTTCATACAATTCTTTTAGGCGTGCGATTTCCTCTGCCAGGCGTTTATTTTCTGATTCAAGATCCTGACGCTGGGCATTCAAGTTCTGCCGTTCAGCATCCCAATTCTGGCGTTCGGCATCCCAATCCTGGCGTTCGGCATCCCAATTCTGGCGTTCGGCATCCCAATCCTGGCGTTCGGCATCCCAATCCTGGCGTTCGGCATCCCAATTCTTTTTTTCTTTTTCGAGTTTGGACTTTTTTTCTGCAAGATCAGCTGTTTCCTTTTCGAGTTCAGCCTTTTCTTTTTTCAGCGCATTTAACTGGTTTGTCATATCTTCGATCATGTACTGTTCCGTATTATGGTCTAGAAAGGCAATTGCTTCCGAGTACATATGGATCACCTCCTCCGGCTT
>JAFXQR010000074.1 GCA_017526985.1 Lachnospiraceae bacterium | reverse complement strand
TTTTCCATCTCTCATTTTCTCTGGCATCTGCCAGATCACTTTTATTGAGTAACAATAATCTTGCTTTTCCTTTTCCCAGACGCTCCAGATCCGGATTTCGCCCGGCCACCGGTACTCTGGCATCCACCAGTTCGATGACCAGATCGATCAGTTTCATATCTTCCGACATCTGCCGCATGGCTTTTGTCATATGTCCGGGATACCATTGTATCTCCATCCCACACCTCATTCATTGCATCCCATAAAATGATGCATGTCTGTTCTTTTTTGTTTTATTGTATAATTTTATTGTATAAAACCGGTCTCCACACCGCCGGCCCGCAAGCGGAACCAGGCTCTGCCGATGATATAATCTTTCTTTACAATACCGATATTACTGGAACGGGAGTCTTCACTGTCATTGCGATTGTCCCCCAGTACAAAATATTCATCCTCTCCCAAAGCGATGCCGCTCTCCGCGATACCACCGTTTTCGATCCGGTCAAACATCCCCTTATCGTCATAGATGTCACCGCTGATATAGAGCAGTCCGTCTTTGATCAATACGGTATCCCCGGGGCCGGCCACCACACGTTTTACATAATAATGTGCGTTCTCATTACCATTAGGGCGAAACACGACCACATCTCCGCGTTTGGGCTGCGTAAGCAGAAAAACAAATCGGTCGATCAGGATCTCCTGACCATTCGCAAGTGTCGGTTCCATAGAGATACCGATCACGCTGGTCCGAAGTCCAAACAAATAAACCAGCATAAACGCCAGTAATACCATTACAAGCCCGGAGAATACCCAGCTTAGGATCTCTATAAGCAACTTACGATTTATTTTCTTCTCTTTCCTGTAAAAGGTCAAGCCCCTTTTTTTCGCCATGTACGATCCCGTTTTCCCTATATATTTAGAAAGTGTTCTGCTTGCAGAGCTATTTCCTATAAAGCAATAAAGGGACAGATGCATCCACCTGTCCCTCCGATGTCGATTCATCAGATCTAAATTATCCAAGAATTACTTATCTAAATATTCTTACTATATTACTTATCTAAGTACTTCTTTTACCTTAGCGCGCTTACCAACACGACCCTTCAAGTAGTTCAGGCGAGCACGACGAACCTTACCGTGGCGAACCACTTCTACTTTCTCTACATTCGGGCTGTACAACGGCCATGTCTTATCAACACCTACACCGTTAGAAGTCTTACGAACGGTAAATGTAGTACGAGCGCCACCATTCTGGATCTTGGTAACTACGCCTTCAAATACCTGGATTCTTTCCTTCTCGCCTTCCTTGATCTTACCGTGAACCTTTACGGTATCGCCTACATTGAAGGTCAGCACGCCTTCCTTGATCTGTTCCTGTTCGAGCTCTTTGATGATCTCTGCGTTCATTTTATGATTCCTCCTGTCATTTCATCGGACATTCTTACATACTTTTTTGTATCAGCGGAATATCTCTTTACTTTTGCAACGGTGCTATTCTATCATATTGTTTTATGCAATGCAAGCAATTTTTTCAGTATTTTAACTATTTTAACTGTTGTATTAAACTGCTTTTACCTTCTGTTCTTTTTCTGTTCTTCCTGATAATCCCAAAAGATATCGATCTCGGTAAATTCGCCTGTGCTGTCTTTAAAAATGCTGACCTCGAATCCTCTGCGCTCATAATACAGTTTCAGCGCTTTTGCCTGTTTTGAGATTTCCCTCCGATCCGGTTTTTCTTCATTCTCCAGCACATCAAATTTATAATCCAGCAGGCGTATACGCCCCTCCACGGTGGTATTGCCGTTTCGCGCGGCATCGATGATCTTTTCATTGACAAATCCGATCAGTTCCGGATTGATGGATTCCTCAACCATCTGCTGTACATCCTCGATCATTAACTCACGATAATCCCCCATTCCTAATTCCTCCTTAAAAGATTAAAATAATTAATAGTTTCTGATCACAGCACGGATCAGTTCTTCCGCGTCCTGCGGCATTCCTGCCGGTTCCGGCGCCGGCGGCATCGCGCCACTCACGCCATCCTCAAGACATTGTTTTCCATATAATAACAGTTCTTCCGATAAAGTGCAACGAACTGTGCCATCTTCTGCTCCAAATTCGATAGCAACAATATAATGCTTACTGCCGTCCGGCGCTTCAGCTTCCATTGCCGATACCAGACACGCGCCTGACATAGAAGTCGTGCCGGTCTTTAACCCCACGGCGTTCGGCAGGTTGTAGAGCATGGGATTGGTATTCGTCACGCTCATTTCAAACGATGGCAGATCTGCCTTGACACTGTCCGTGATGGTAAGAATCTCCGGATAGATCCGTAAAATATGCGACACCAGCAAAAACATATCATTGGCCGTCATATGATTTTGAATCTTGGTGGCCGCTACCGTGTCCGTAAACAACGGCAGACCATTGCTGTTAAAAAAGACCGCATCCGCCGATAATCCTATGGCTAAAGCTTTAGCATTCATCCGCTCTACAAATGCTGCTTCGCTGCCACAGATATGCTCCGAGAGCGCCACGCCGCATTCATTGCTGGAGGGCAGTAGCAGGCCATACAGAAGTTCCTGTACTGTAGCCGTCTGTCCGGCCTTCATGGGGATCATGCCGTCCTGGCTTTTGGACAGTCTCTCAGCATTTTCCGAGATGACTACCTGATCCTCTAAAGAAATCTGTCCGTCCGTGACCGCATCCATTACGCACAGATAAGTCATCAGTTTTGTCGTGCTGGCGATCGGTACGGAAAGATTTTCTTCATACGATTCAAAGATCTCACCTGTAGTCGCATCCCCCACCAGCGCACTATGCACTTCATAAAAAAATCCCTGCGCTTTGAGAGCATTCATATCCATACGGAAATGTCCGTTCGTGTCCAGATGCAGCCCCTGCGTATCCAGTGTTAATGACAGATCAAACAGCATGGCCGCATCCGTCAGACTCATATAGCAGTCGTTATTTCCCGCATCATTTTGTCCGATAAAAGTATGATAACGCACATTCTGTCCGTCCATGGTGATCGTATTCAGGCGCATCGTCTTCGTGGTAACTGCATAATCCGGGGTATCTTCCGGTATCACAAACGGTTCATTCTCACCTCCGGCGGGCTGGTATTCTACACCGGTCGTGATGGTCACCGAAGTATCCGCAACGGACAGTTCAAAAGTTTTGGCTGTGCCGGACAATGCCCCTGCCAGATCTCTTAAGGACAGATAACGGTTATTTTTATATTCGTAATGGATCGTCTTGATCACTTTGGCAGCTCCGCCGTCCACAAACAGTTTCAGATCTTCATAAATGCGATGTTTCTGATCTGCCGCTTGCACTTCCCCTGCCGGAACCATCCACACAAATATGAGCAATATCGTCAATAACATTCGTTTAATCCGCATTACGATAATACACCTCCGTTCCATTTTGTCCGGATAACACCAGCAGATCTGTGTTAATCAGAAAAGCCTCTCCCCTGCCATCCCGTAATAACACACCCTTTTCCGCCCGCCAATTACCGCCGCCATTGTATTGTTGTTTCATATCCTCCAGCGGCACAAGTAGTTCCGGTCCATAAGTCTGCAGATATTCCATACAATCCATCCCAATAGTCTCCCGGATTGCCTGCGCCGCTTCCTCTCTGCTCTCAACCTCTCTTCCGGCAGACTGCAGGCGCGTGATCAGCAGATCTTCAAATGCCAGCTCCAAAGCTGTATAAGCCTGTTTTCTTGCCTGCTCGTAAGAAACCTCATCCAGCATCATACTCCAGCTTCCGTCTTTTCCCAATATCAGATCGGTGCCGATGGTGATGTTCCCCATATACGAGGAGAGATCGAGCTCCGCACCGCCTTCCGCAGCCATCAGCCATTCTTTTGCCGCAAGATTTGCCTCCTGCGTATATTCGATCGCCCTGTGCCAATGTCCGGGAAGTTTGCGTTCCGGCCGCTGCAGCCACCAGATACCGACACCTCCGGCTACGACCACAAGAAGCAGCACAAACAAAAACAGGACCAGCAAACCGTTACCTCTCCGGCGTTTTTTCTTCCGCCGTTTCGGTTTTACCGGCTTCTGATCCGATTTGATCTCGTTCATTAAATATTCCAGATCGTTATCCATGTTCACCTCATCATTCTTTAATTCTCACATCTCTTTCAGCCAATCCACCTCACAGGAAAAACATTTTCCTGACAGTCGCGCAAACATGCCCTCCACTACCGGAAACCGCACTGCATATGCATGCAGATACTGCGTCCTGCTCCCCCGGAAGGGATGCCCGCCGTATTTCAGATCCCCTGCCAGAGGATGCCCGATGGAAGCCATATGCGCACGGATCTGATGAGATTTGCCCGTGATCAATTCCACCTCCAGGAGCGTTTTCTTTTCTTCCGCCAGATACCGCAACGCCCGATAGTTGGTCTCTACCACCGGATCTTGGCGATTGACCGGCTTAGAGGTAATGCGCACGATATTCTTTGTCGCATCTTTGGACCAATATCCCCGAAGCGCACCAACACCGAAGACTTCTCCTTCCACCAGCGCACGATACAGTTTTCGAAAACCATGTGCTTTGATCTGATCGGATAAAAAGCGGCTTCCGGCATAGGTTTTTCCGCACAATACCAGCCCGGAGGTATTGCGGTCCAACCGGTTGCAGACACTCACCTGCATCAGATCCTTAGTCGTTTCCTGATTTTGCATACAATAACCAAGGATCCAGTCATTTAAGGACAGACCATCCCTCTCATCCCCCTGACAGAGCATCCCGGACGGCTTATTTACAAACAACAGATCCTCGTCTTCATAAACGATCTCAATCTGTTTCCATTTCTGAAATGCCTCCAGCGCTTTTTGCTGCCGATTACTTTTTCCTGTCATTTGCACAGAAGCATTTTTTTTATCGCCGGTGTCTTGCCCCTCCGCCGTTCCTGTCTCGCCACACATTTTCGCAAATGTCTCATCCGAAAAGAAGATCCGGATCACATCACCGGATTGCAGCAGTTCATTCCCTTCTGCTTTTTTTCCGTTCCAGGTGATATTTTTCTTACGCAGCATTTTATAGAGAAAACCGGATCCGGCCGCCGGCATATATTTTCGTAAATATTTGTCTAACCTTTGTCCGGCATCTTTTGCCGTGATCGTGATCTCTTTCATATCCGGTCAATCCCAATCCGTTCCCATCTTTCCTTAACTTTCGTGCCTCAGTAAATCTATTTCGGAAAGCAACACCGCCTGCGTATTTACAGCGAGATCTGCAGCACTACTTCCAAATGTGCCGCCGCTTTTTTGATTTCCGGCTCGGTGGCTGCATCATTTGCCGCTGCCGCGCCCCCGATCCTTTGCAAAAATTTTTCTGCATCCGGATACAATTTCACCGTCACATTTTTCTGCCCGTCCTTTTGCAACGCCTCTTTGATATGTTCTTGTGCTTTGGCAATATCCGCCTTCTCTGCCAGATAACCTAACAATTCGTTTTCCGTTGCTGCCATCACATAGACCGGAAATACCTGGTCGTAACTGGTCAGATACAGATCATAAGAAAAGATCGGAAGTTTCTTTTCATCCGTCACTTCCCGTATCTGATCTTTCACAGTTTCAGGGCAAGTATATTTTTTCCCTTTTGCAAACATGATCGTTGAGATCAGAGAACGGGACGCCGGCAGTAACCCAAGCACCGCCGCGACCGTTAATATATTATTCTTACTGTCCGCCAGGGATATTCCCGGATTTCGATACATCTGTGTGACCATACCTATGATCAGGATCGCAATGGAGGATCCAAACAAAAAAATGGTCTTTAACAGTTCCCTCCGAAACTGTGTGGGCAAATATCCGAACTGCCCCTTATGTATTTTTTTCATATCATACTACCCAATTTCTGTGCTATAACAAAGGAACCGCCTGTGGGCACCTTACCCGCAGGCGGTCTGTGTTCTGATCTTATCTTTTCCGGTCAGCCCTCATCCTCAGCATTCTCTGCCGTTTCTTCATTTTCAAAAATACTCTTTGGCCCTTCTGCTACCGCCTGCACCGGTTGTATCTGCTGTACCACTGCCTGCGGCTGTGCCAGTGCCGGATCTTCTTCCGGATGATTCAGAGAATACAGATCTTCCTGCACTGTCTGCCCGATACTGTTCAGTGAATCCATAAATTTCTGTGTATTCCTGGTGGTAGCATCGATGCATTCCCCGATCATATCATTCAGATTCAGCAGCATATCATTCAGATAATTCTGTGCCGAAGATAAATACATCTGCCGTTCATTCCAAGCATCTTCGCGGATCTGCTCTGCTTCTTCTGCGGCCAATGCCACCATCTCATCCGCGCGTTCCTTTGCCTGCGCCATGATCTCGGACTCACTGACGATCTGCTCCATCTGCGCTTTCATATCGTTGCGGATCTTTTCCGCATCTTCGCGCGCTTGTCTCTCAATTGCTTCCCGGTTGCTGATGATCTTGCGGCAGCGCTCCAGTTCCTCCGGGATACAGTTCCTAAGATCTTTGATCAATACCTCAATGGCTTCACGATTTACCGAGATCTGTGTCGCACTCAGAAAAACGCTTTTACTGTTTTGGATCTCTGCTTCAATTTCATCGATCACATTCTCAATCTTGCTGTTCCCTTTTGCCATAACTGCCCCTCTCTGATTTATTATTTTCTCTGATACTTTTCTTTGATCAGCGGAATCAGAAACTCCGGTACACACTGCGAAAAGTCTCCGCCGAAATACGCGATCTCTTTTACCGCGGAAGAACTCAGATAAGCATATTCCAAACTGGTGGTCAAAAATACGGTATCTACACTTCCTGCCGATAACTTGCTGTTGGTCTGCGCGATCTGCAATTCATATTCAAAATCCGTGATCGCACGTAATCCGCGCAGGATGATATGGATATTATTCTGCTTGCAATAATCGATCGTCAAACCACTAAAAGAGTCCACCTTCACATTACTTAAATGTGCAGTAGCCTCCTTCAGTATTTTAACACGCTCTTCCACAGAAAACAATGGTGATTTCGCTTTATTATCCAAAACTGCCACCGTGAGTTCATCAAACATCTTCGAAGCACGTTCGATCACATCCAAATGCCCAAATGTCACCGGATCAAAACTCCCGGGATATAACGCATGTTTCACGCGTTTGCCCTCCTGTTAATCGCTCTGTACTTAATCTGTCTATGCTTTGCGTTTTAAAAACACATGCTTATTCGACTTATACACTTTTTCTTTGATAATGTCAAATCCCAGATCTTCCGCATAGGAAAAATCATGGTCTTTTTCTTCTTCGATCACGATCAGCGTATCTTCCGTAACCGCTTTACTCCGTGCGGCCGCCGCAAGCACCTGCTCGTCAAAGCCTTGTCCGTAAGGCGGATCCGCAAAAACAATATCTGCCGCTTCCCGGATATTATAGGAAAGCGCAGAAATAGCATCGGATTTCAGCACCATCGCCTTATCAAACATCTTTGTATGTTTCAGATTATACTCAATGCAGCCAATCGCTGTTTTATCCGTATCTACAAAATAAGCTTTTACAGCCCCCCGGCTGAGAGCCTCAATGCCGATACCTCCGCTCCCGGCAAACAGATCCACAAATACCGCTCCCGGCACATCCGTTTGCAGCACATTAAACAAGGTCTCCTTGATCCGGTCTGTAGTGGGTCTCGTATTCATCCCTTCCGGCGTCTTCAGTACCAGACTGCGTGCCGTACCTGCGATCACCCGCATATTCTCTCCTCCGTTATTGCTCTGTTAATTGCTTATTTGATCTTTGCACCCTTTGCATCACGCTTCTGTGCCTTGATCAGGTTCAGATCGATCTTTTTGTCATGAAACTCAATGATGTGTCTTTCGCTATAGCTGTTTCCGTAATAAACCGCTTCGATGTAGTCATCATTTGCCAGCTTCATACCACGCACACCGATGGCTGCCTTTTTCTTCATGGGGATCTCTTCGGCATCGATCTTGAGCAGAAATCCCTTATGCGAGCACATTGCCATATAGGACTGGTCATAGAGTATCGCCACCGATATTACTTCATCCCCGGCAGCAAGCTTGGTTGCCGCCACGGTACGCTTTGCCACATCAAACTCATCTCCGCCCACATACTTGATCATACCCTGCCTGGTCACAAATACGATGCGGTAAAGATTCAGTTCCGACTGGCTGGCCACAAACAGGATATCCTCCTGCTGGGAATCATAATTGCTCACATTATCCACCGGTACGCCCTTGTCACGGAATCGTCCATGCGGCAGATCCGATACCTTGAAGGTGTACAGATTCCCCTTATTGGTAAACGCCGCCAGTTTGCCGGTATTCTTACACTCTACGATGTAATGGTTTTCCTGCTCGATGGTTTCTTTATTGCGATCCAGGGTGGCCTTATCAATGGTCTTGCAGTAACCAAAACGATCCATCAGGAAGATCACATCCATCTCTTCGATCTTGTTTTCTTCATATACAGCTTCTGCGCCATTTTCAATCACCGTACGACGCGGTCTGCTATACTGTTTCTTCAGCTCTTCCAGATCCTGTACGATCACCGCCGCCATGGATTCGCGACGATCCAGGATATCTTCATAGCGATAGATGTTTGCGGTAGTCTGCTCATAATCTCTCTGCAGAGCTTCGATCTCCAGACCGATCAGGCGATACAGACGCAGCTCCAGGATGGCATCCGCCTGACGCTCGGTAAACCGCAGCATGCCCGCCATGATCTTGGATTCTTTGCTCTTAAAGTTGATGCCGTCCGTCACACCTTCCACCAGGCACGCCTTCGCCTGGGCACGGTCATGGGAACCGCGCAGGATCTCTATGATCAGGTCGATCACATTGCATGCTTTGATCAAGCCTTCCTGCACTTCCTTCTTTTCCCGTTCCTTCTGCAGCAGATTGGTATATTTGCGGCGGTTCACTTCAAACTGGAAGTTCACATTATGCCGGATGATGTCCTTTAACCCCATGGTCTCCGGACGTCCGTCGGCGATGGCCAACATATTCACGCCGAAGGTATCCTCCAGGCGGGTCTTTTTGTAAAGCATATTTTTGAAGTTTTCTACATCGGTATCCTTCTTCAGTTCGATCACGATGCGGATGCCTTCCTTGGAGGACTGGTTGGAAATATCCACCACATCCGTCGTCTTTCTGGTCTCCGCCAGTGCCGCCACATCCAGCAAAAACTTGGAGATACCCTGGCCTACCATGGTAAAGGGGATCTCCGTGACTACCAGCAGCACATGCCCGCCCTTGGCCTGCTCGATCTCTACCTTACCGCGCATCTTGATCTTACCGCTGCCGGTGGCATAGATCTCGGTCAGTTCATCTTTGTTGATCACGATACCGCCGGTAGGGAAATCCGGGCCTTTCACATATTTCATCAGGCCTTCGGTGGTGATATTTTCATCACGGATATAGGCAATGGTCGCATCGATCACTTCCCCCATATTGTGCGGCGGGATCTTGGTCGCCATACCGACTGCGATACCCTCGGTACCATTTACGAGCAGGTTCGGGAAACGTGCCGGCAATACGGTCGGTTCCTTTTCCGTCTCGTCAAAGTTCGGCATAAAGTCGACCACATCTTTGTCCAGATCGGACAGAAGTCCCTCCTGGGAGATCTGTGCCAGACGAGCCTCGGTATAACGCATAGCAGCCGCGCCGTCCCCTTCGATATTGCCGAAGTTACCATGCCCGTCGATCAGAATGGCGCCTTTTTTGAAATCCTGGGTCATCACCACCAAGGCATCATAAATAGAGGAATCGCCGTGGGGGTGGTATTTACCCATGGTATCACCGACGATACGCGCGCTTTTACGATACGGCTTATCATAACGGATCCCCAGTTCGTGCATATCATAGAGCACGCGCCGCTGTACCGGTTTCAGACCGTCACGTACATCCGGCAATGCTCTGGAGATGATAACACTCATGGCATAGTCGATATAGGACTTCTGCATCACATCGGAGTATTCCGTTTTTAAGATTCGATCTTCCTGATTTGTATTTTCTGTCTTACTCATAAATTGTATATCCTTTAAAGTGTTCTCTTAAATATCCAGCATCGCGTCGGTAGCGTTCTCGTGAATAAACGCTTTACGCGGTGCTACATCCGCTCCCATCAACAGTTCCGTGGTATCCGAAGCCAGGATGGGATCTTCGATATTCACACGCTTCAACAGTCTGGTCTCCGGATCCAGAGTGGTCTCCCACAGCTGCTCCGCATCCATCTCACCCAGACCTTTGTAGCGCTGCAGGGTAAACGATCCTTTGTGCGTCTTCCGATACTTTTCCAGAGCCGCATCATCATACAGATACTCTTCCTTCCCCTTGGACGGGATGGCTTTATACAACGGCGGCATCGCGATATACACATGGCCTTCCTGGATCAGTTCCGGCATAAATCGATAGAACAAAGTCAGCAACAACGTACAGATATGCGCACCATCCACATCGGCATCGGCCATGATGATGATCTTGTCATAACGCAGCTTGGTGATATCAAAATCGTTTCCGTAGCCCTCGGAAAAACCGCAGCCAAAGGCATTGATCATAGTCTTGATCTCGGCATTGGCCAGAATCTTATCAATGCTTGCTTTTTCTACATTCAGTGTCTTACCACGGATGGGCAGGATAGCCTGATACTCACGGTTACGAGCTGTCTTGGCGCTGCCGCCTGCAGAATCACCCTCTACGATAAAGATCTCGCACTTGGACGCGTCGCGGGAACCGCAGTTTGCCAGTTTTCCGTTGGAATCAAAGGAGTACTTCTGCTTGGTCAGCAGATTGGTCTTCGCTTTTTCCTCGCTCTTACGGATCTTCGCTGCCTTCTCCGCGCAGCCGATCACATTCTTTAAGATCTCCAGGTTACGGTCAAAATAGTGCACCGTTTCCTCACCGGTGATCTTGCTCACTGCTCTGGCAGCATCCTGATTGTCCAGTTTTGTCTTGGTCTGTCCTTCAAAACGGGGATCCCTGTGCTTGATGGAGACTACCGCCGTCATACCGTTTCGTACATCCGGGCCGGTAAAATTGGCATCCTTATCTTTCAGGATCCCCAACTGTCTCGCATAAGTATTGATCACCGCGGTAAACTGCGTCTTAAAGCCGGTGATATGTGTACCACCCTCGGCATTGTAGATATTATTACAGAAGCCCAGTACATTCTCATGGAACTCATTTACATACTGGAATGCGATCTCGGCTTCCACATCTTCCTGTTCGCCTTTGAAATAGATCACATCATGTACGGCTTCTTTGCCTTTATTCAGTGCTTTTACAAATCCGATGATCCCTTCCGGTTCATGAAATACTGCTTGATCTGCCTCTTCATGACGGTCATCCTTAAAATAGATCGTCAGTTCCGGGTTCAGATAGGCGGTCTCGTGCAGACGGGACTTGATATCCTCTGCCTTAAAATAGGTCTTATCAAAGATCGTATCATCCGGAGTAAAATTTACCTTCGTACCGGTCTGTCGGGTGTTGCCGATCTCCGGCAGAAGACCTCCGATCAGTTCCGTGATCGGATTGCCGCGCTCATATTCATCCTCATAGATATGACCATTACGCTTGATCGTTACCTTCAGATGTTTGGACAGCGCATTTACAACGGAAGAACCCACACCATGCAGACCACCGCTGGTCTTATAGGCAGAATCATCAAATTTACCGCCGGCATGCAGCGTGGTAAACACCAGACGCTCGGCGCTCATTCCCTTGGCATGCATTTCTACCGGCATACCACGACCGTTATCCTCCACCGTTGCAGATCCGTCTTTTTCCAAAGTCACACGGATCTCACTGCAGTGCCCGGCCAGATGCTCATCTACCGAGTTGTCTACGATCTCATAGACCAGATGGTTCAGACCCTTGGTGGACACACTGCCTATGTACATTCCCGGGCGTACACGGACTGCCTCCAGGCCTTCCAGTACTACTATATTTTCGGCGCCATAACTGCCGTTCTTGTTTTCTTCTGCCATACTTCCTCCTTACCTTTGCAAACCCGTGCCGCAGTCATTTTATGTCAACACGCAAGTATTCTTTCGAAACCTGCAAGCCCCAAGCCTGCCCAAAACACACACTTGCTGATTATAGCATCTCATTCCATTATCCGCAACCAAAAAAACTAAATGTGGTGTGTATAATGTGTAAACACGCAAAAAGAAGTATAGAACAATTGTTCGTATTTGTCAATAAGGTATTGCAGGAACGCTTCCGATTGTGTTATGATATCAAGCGGTTTTTATATATACCTATTTTTATTGTAAACTTACAGGAGCACATGATGTTACCTCATTTACTATATCGCCTGATCATTTCGCCGATCGAATATATACTTGAGATCGTATTTCGTTTGATCAGCCATTTCTTTACAACTAAAACAACCCTGATCGGCATGAGCATCGTCGTAAGTCTTTTATGCCTCCCTTTATATATTCGTGCCGATGCGATCCAGCAAGCCGAGCACGACAAGCAGACCGCCATGGATAAGTGGCTGAAGCACATCCGCGCAACGTTCACCGGCGATGAAAAGCTTATGATGATCAATGCTTTTTACCGTGAGCAGAACTATCGTCCGGCTTCCGCGTTGAAGGGAACACTTTCTTTGGTATTACAGATACCTTTTTTTCTGGCAGCATATCATTTCCTTTCAAATCTAAGTGTATTTGCCGGCACCTCCGCTTTCGGCATTGCCGATCTAAGCAAACCGGACGCATTATTACAGCTTGGCAGCTTATCGGTAAATGTACTTCCTTTCATGATGACCTTCATCAATCTCCTTTCGGGAGCCGTCTATACTAAAGGGCATCCATTGCGCGAGAAAATGCAGATCTATATTCTGGCTGCGTTTTTTTTGGTATTTCTTTAT
>JAFXQR010000073.1 GCA_017526985.1 Lachnospiraceae bacterium | reverse complement strand
GTTCCTTCGCCTCATAGATCACATGGAACGGAACGCCTAAGATATTTGCATAGGTCTTTAACTGGTCCGTTGCGGAGATGCGGTAGGTATCCGTGGTAAAGAGCGCTACCTGTTTATTCTCCATCAGCCGGAATCTGGATGCCACCTTGGCGAGCGTGGTCGTCTTGCCCACGCCGGTAGGCCCGATAAAGAAGACCACCTTTGCTCCTTTTTCCGAAGGCGCGATCCGTACCGGTTTGCCAAATTTTAAGATGATCTTCTGGTACACATACGAAAGCATATGCTCCATCGTCATCCCGCTGGCGTAGTTCTGACGGATCTCATCCACCAGTTCGTTGGCATTGTTCTCAGTCACTTCGTTTTCCAGAAGCGTCCGGTGCAGCAGACGGCAGAAATCCAGCATTTCCTTACGCTCTGCATCCTGCTCTTTTGCTTCCTCCAGATTCTTACGCTCCCGCTCTTTTTCCTCATCTGCGCGCTTGCTCAGCTTCTGCTCCAGCAGACTCTGGATGTTGTCCAGCTTCTCTTCCACTGCGGTCTCGGTCTTGTCTGCCTTATCCTCTTTATAAGTCTTAGACTCTTCCGCATTGTCATCTGCCACCAGATCCAGATGCTTCGGCTTCGTCTCTTTCTCCTCTGCTTTCTTTCTGGCACGGTTCACTTCGGCGATGGCACTCTTGGCCTGTACTTCCGGCCGGTCCATCTCTTCTTCCTTTGCCACGGTGATCTCCACCTGCATCTTTTTCAGGAACGAAAAGAATCCCTTGGGCTTCACATTGCGGGAATGGATCATCGTCACTTCCGAACCGAGTTCCTTCTTCGCAAGTGCCAGCGCTTCTTCTTCATTTTTGGCCTGAAATTTCTTAATGATCATCTCTTATGCGCTCACCATTCCGACGCTCTGCAGTTCCACATCGGACTCCACCTCATTATACGATACGACTACCAGGTCGCGATAATAATCTTCTGTCAACTTCTTAAAATACATTCGCACAATGGGCGAGGTCAGCACGATGGGGCTGGCGCCCATCTCTTCCAGTTTACTGATACCCTTTTTCAGGTTGTCCAGCATAGCCCGGATGCGTTCCGGATCCAGGGTGATATATGCTCCCTGCTCCGACTGTTTCACCGATGCCATGATATCCTGCTCCAGCTTGGGATCCAGGGTCAGCACGCTCACCATATTGGAGCCGGCAAAGTACTTATTCGAGATGGCCCGTTTCAGGGACTGACGCACATACTCGGTCAGCAGGTCCGTATCACGCGTTGCCGTTGCGTGGTCTGCCAGGGATTCAAAGATCGTCAGCAGGTCACGGATGGAGATGCCTTCGGACAACAGATTCTGCAATACCTTCTGGATCTCACCAAGCCCCAGCAGCTTCGGTACCAGTTCCTCCACGATGGACGGATTGCTCTCTTTTAAGTTGTCCACCAGGGACTGCACATCCTGTCTGGTCAACAACTCTGCGATATGCTGGCGGATCACTTCCGTCAAGTGCGTCGCGATGATCGAAGGCGGATCCACTACGGTATAGCCTACCGACTCGGCACGCTCTCTCTGGCCTTCCGTGATCCAGATGGCCGGCAGCTGGAAGGCCGGTTCCGTGGTGGGGATACCGGTGATCTCTTCCTCCACATAGCCCGGGTTCATGGCCATATAATGATCAAAGAGGATCTCGCCCATAGAGGTCTGGATACCTTTGATCTTGATGATGTACTGGTTCGGATTTAACTGTATGTTATCACGCAGTCGGATGATGGGCACCACGGTACCAAGCTCCAACGCGATCTGTCTTCGGATCATAACTACACGGTCCAACAAGTCACCGCCCTGGTTGGCATCCGCCAGCGGAATGATACCATAGCCAAACTCCAGCTCGATCGGGTCTACCTGCAAGAGCGCCGTGACATTTTCCGGCTTGCGGATCTCTTCCGCTTCCGCGGCTTCCTCCGCTTCCACCTGCTGCTCCACGGACTGTGTCGCCATAGTCGTGCTCATCTTGCGTCCCACCAGGATGAATGCAATGCCCAGCGGCACAAAGATAAAGAACTGCAACGGTGTGAACACACCCAGGAAAGCCAGGGTCGCACCCACGATATACATCGCCTTGGGCAGACCGAAGATCTGCTTGATCAGGACATTGCCGAAATCCGCATCCTTCGAGCCCTTGGTGACCAGGATACCGGTGGCCAGTGAGATCAAAAGCGACGGGATGGCGGAAACCAGTCCGTCACCGATGGTCAGCACGGCATACTGATTCAGCGCTCCGGAAAAATCCAGCCCCCGTCGGAACATGCCCATCAGGATACCGCCGATCAGATTGACCGCCGAAATGAGAAGTCCGGCCGTCGCATCTCCCTTGACATACTTCACGGCACCGTCCATGGAACCGAAGAAAGAAGCTTCTTCCTGGATCTTATCTCTTCTGCGCTTTGCCTCTGCATCGTCAATGGCGCCGGTGTTTAAGTCGGCATCGATGGCCATCTGCTTACCGGGCATAGCATCCAGCGTGAAACGCGCCGTTACTTCCGCGACTCGTTCGGAACCTTTGTTGATGACCATAAACTGCACGATCAAAAGGATGGCAAAGACGATGACACCCATCACCAGGTCACCGCCGCCCACGAAATTACCAAAGGTCGATACCACATTTCCCGGATCTCCGCTGATCAATATCAGACGCGTGGACGATACATTCAGCGAAATACGAAATAGGGTCGTAAACAACAGCATGGTCGGGAAAAAAGACATATCCAGTGCTTCCTTACTGAACATGGCCGAAAACAGGATGGAAAACGCAACGGACATGTTCAGAGCCAGCAAAATATCCAGCAGCCAGTTCGGGATTGGCACAATGAGCATGATAAAAGCAGCCAGCACATAGATCGCAACCACAAGATCTCCGCTTTTCAGCTTTTTGAACATGCCCTACTCCTTTCCCGAATTATACCCGGCCTTCGGCACGGTAGACCACCGCCAGCACTTCGGCAACGGCTACATACAACTCTTCCGGGATCTCCTCTCCCAGCTCCACATTGGCATACAAGGAACGTGCCAACGGCTTATTCTCCATAATATAGATGTGGTGCTCCTTTGCGGCTTCCCTGATGCGCTGTGCCACATAATCCACACCTTTGGCTACCACCACCGGCGCTTCCGCCACTTCCTTGTCATACATCACCGCCACGGCATAATGGGTCGGGTTGGTGATGACCACATCCGCCTTGGGCAGCTGCTGCATCATCCTTCGTCTGGATGCTTCCTGCATTCGCTGGCGGATCTTGCCCTTGATCTGCGGATCACCTTCGGTGGATTTATACTCTTCTTTAACCTCCTGCTTGGTCATCTTCATGTCCTGGCGGAACTTCCATTTCTGGTAAATGTAATCCGCCACTGCTATGACTAAGAAGACCAGCGCGATCTTGTATCCGATATCGATGAGCAGCTGCCCCGCCATGATCACCGCCTGCATCATCGGCATATCATAGAGCACATACAAAAGGGGCCACTGATCCTTAAGCTCATTATATATGATAATGCCCATCACCACAAGTTTTAAGATGGACTTTACCAGTTCCACCAGCTTGTTGAGCGAGAAGATACGCTTCACGCCCGAGATGGGATTTAATTTACTGAATTTCGGTTTCAGCGGCTTCGTTGTCGGTTTCCACTTCACCTGCACCAGATCCGCTACAAAGGCTACCACAAAGGCCGCCAGAAGAAAGGGCAGGATGATCACCAGGATACGCAACAACGCGATGCGCAGGAGTGCCGTAAACTCCTGGCTCTGGTTAAAGTAAGAGGGCTGCTTGGCCAGTTCCGGGATGCGTGTATAAAAGCCTTCAAACAACTCTCCCAGCTGTCTGCCCAGCGTACTCGTCCAGAACCGCAGGAGCAGAAACAGTGCCAGAATGGTCAGACTCGTGGCAAACTCCTGAGACTTCGCCACCTGGCCTTCTTTTCTGGCATCCTCCAGTTTCTTGCCGGTAGCCTCTTCGGTCTTTTCTCCGCCGGGCCCCTCTTGGGCAAAATATTGGAGATTTAACAGTATTCTCGGTTGTACCAGAACACCTGTCTCCGTCATGCCGTGCCTCCCAGAATATTTGCGAAGCGCGTCACTGCCACCTGCATCTCCGCAAAGATCAGATCTGCTGCCCTCGGGATCAGACGCACCGTCAAAAACAGGATGATAAGCCCCGTGAGCACCTTGATCTGCATACCCACCGCAAACATATTCATCTGCGGCGAAACCTTTGCCATAATGCCCAGCAGGCAGTTGAGCATCAGCGTCACACAAAAGATGGGCAGGCTGATACGGAAGCCCAGCATCACATATTCCGAAATAAAGGACAAAAATGCAGCATTTAATTTCTCCAGTGCAAATTCCGCGTGCCCCAGGGGGATCAGTGTAAAGCTCTCCGCCATCGCACGCAGCAGCCACCGGTGCATACCGGAAACCATAAAGATCAGCATAAACGCATACTGATACAGATAACCGGTGACCGTGGTATTCATCTGTGTCGCCGGGTCCATCTGCGCCACCATGGCAAAACCGATGTCCGTATCCACGATCTGGCCGGCAAAAGCCGAGATCTGCATCGCCCACGCAGCCGCCAGACCGATCAAAAGCCCTACAATGGCTTCCTTCAACACCAGTATGGTGTATTCCAGCATCGTCTCATACTGCACATACTGGTGCG
>JAFXQR010000011.1 GCA_017526985.1 Lachnospiraceae bacterium | reverse complement strand
CTTATCCTCCTCTTTGTAGCGAAAGCAAAGATGATCCAGTTGAATCTCCCAAGGTGTATCCGTTGCAGGAACACTCATACCGCTCCCTCTTTTGTACTCTTCCGGATACTCCAGATAGGTACGGATACGATTGACTGACATATTCAGGCGCTCAATATTGCTTAACTGCCCAAGCATATTTCCCAGCCACGCAGAAAAACCGGCAACGATATTAAAATATAACACAAACTCGGCAACCGTGATCTCGTCACGAAATACCATGCGGATCAGAAATAAATAGGTCACTGCTTCCCGGATCAGCGTCACTCCGCTGTCCGCCGATGATACTCCAAACAGTTTTGCCGTATATCTTCGATACCATCCCAGGACGCCCCGCAGATTTTTCTGATACACGGCATCCATCCATACCGCCATGTCATACAGCCGGATATCCTTTGCACTGCGGCGATCATCCGAAACACTGATCACATATTGCATTCGTTGTTCGTATCCCGTCTTTTCCTCCGTATTATGCGCGATCCACTGATTGAGTTTGCGATTTAATAAAAAACCGATCCATGTTGTAGCGCACAAAAAAACAATGAACCACGGATTCAACGTCGCCAGGATTCCGAAAAAAGCAGCAAATCCGAGCAGGTTTGAAAAGAACGAGACCGACGCATCCATGATCTGATTGAAGTACGAAAAGTTTCCGTTGCAACTGGCAAAACTTTCATGCTGCAGTTTGCGAAAATGTTCATTCTCCTGGTTCTTATAATCCGTCGTCAAGCCTTTCTTCGTTACCTTGCGCAGAAAAAATGCATTCACTTTAAACTTATGCCAGTAGATCATCCGTTCCATATATTTCTGCAACGCCGTAAGTAACGCCAGGATCAACGCCATAACGCCGGTCACTGTAACAATGTGCCGGAGTTCCCCGCCTTCCGTAATACCTTCGATCATCACCTTCGGCAAATAGGTCGTGATCAACGGGATCGCGCTATTCAATACGATAATGATCACGCAATACAGCAGCAGTTTCGGATAGACCTCTTTTACTGCGCGGATGCAATATCCGATATTTTGAAACACACCGAATTTTCTATCTTCTTTCATTTTCCCCCTGTAATCCTTCCTCGCTCAGCCGGTACACTTTATCGCATACCTCCGACAGATATTTTCTGTCGTGCGATACGCTGATGACCGCACCGGGAAATTCTTCTTCCGAGAAGCCGCAGGCATCAAAAAATGAGTCTGTTTTGCATACGCAAAAACAGACTCATACAAAAATCAACCCTATATACAAACAGGATAGATGGCATGATAATCCGGAAAAGCGTACACAAACAAGCTGCACATAACCTGCAACTTCCAAACATATCGTGTATACCTAAACCAAATTATCTAATACGCATTTCTACACCTGTACGCGAATCCGCGCCCTTTCTTTTATACAATTCGAATCTTATCACACGGATTTTGTACTTGTCAAGTAGCAAAATCCGTTACTATCGCTTAATAGAAATCATCGACAACGATCACACTTTTTTATGCAGTCTCTTACGTTCGTACATCTTCTCATCTGCGCATCGTACCGCCGCTTCAAAATCCAGATCATCCGTCAATTCCGTCCGGTATGCGCCGCAACTGAGTATGACCTGAAACGACAGACCGGATTTACGGTTGTATACCTTAAGATACTCTTCGATCTTTTCTATGATCGGCTCTGCATCGTAATCACCAATGATCACCGCGAGCAATTCATCTCCGCCATATCTGAGACACAATGCTTCCTCCGGGCATGATTGACGCAATGCCTTTGCTGCCGTTTTGATCGCCAGATCTCCGGCATCGTGGCCGAAATTGTCATTGATCATCTTCAGCCTGTCCAGATCCGCCATGATGATTAAAAGCGGTTTTCCTGCATTCTGTTCGTTGTTTCGGATCTGCCGGAACAGATTGGAAAATGCAACACGATTGAGCAGCCCCGTCAGCAGATCGTTACGATACATCGTCGCTACCTTCTCCGCCAGATACTGCTGATATCGGATATTGATATAGCCTCCTATGCCGATGCTGATCGTACTGGCTACACTGGCAGTTTTGGAATAATCCGTGATCTCATAATCCGGGAAAGAATAACAGATATACCCCATCGGCCGGTGCATAAATACCAGTGCATTAAAGATCAGTGGCATACCGCTTTCAAATCTCTCTGCCAGATCCGGGAGGATCTCCTTTCGTTTAAACGGAAGGATACCGCATTCCGTATCATAATCATTATAGAGAATAAACATATCCTCCGGCAACGCCTTCGTCTGCTCCTCGGCAAAATAATTCATCCCCTGCGCGAAACAGGATTGGTTTACGATGACACTTAAGTACCGCAGCCGCATCCGTTTCAGTTCTTCCGCCAGCTCTGTCGGCGAGTTACCCATCTGCATTCTTTCCGACATATCATGAAACAACTTCATATCATCCTGATAACGGTAAAAATGATCATTGAAACGATCCAGTAAAACGCGTGATCTGCCTGTTTCGATCTCCGGCGTACATCCGCAGGAGCAATTATAATCCGGCTCCGGGATCACAAGCACCTTTTTGTCCACCGACTCTTTGTTCATGATACGCAATGCCGTCTGCGCAACCGTTTCTGCAAGTTGTTCGGTCTTGCAGTTGATCGTCGAAAGCGGCGGCTGTGAGAATTTCGCTTCATCAAAGCCATCAAATCCCGTTACGATCACGTCTTCCGGAACTGACAGTCCATTCTCCTGCAGTACGACACTGACGTTGATCGCCATAATATCATTGGCGCAGATCACCGCCTCCGGGATATTCCCGCTGTCGATCAGCTCATGCGCACATCTTCTAGCCGGTGTTGCCCAAAACTCTCCGTAACTGACCATATCATCCGAAAACGGGATCCCGTTTTCCTCCGCCACCTGCTGAAAAATGCGGATCCTGCGATCCGAAAAGACATTTCCTTTAATCCCGGCAACCATATGCACTTTCTTGGCACCATGGTCTTCTATGACATGCCGTACGATCTGTTCAAAGCCTTTCTCATAATCAAAACCGACGAACGTGGTTCCCTCATATTCTCCGTCGATCACCACAACCGGTACCGAATGTGTCCCCGCAGCATCAACGATCTTCTTCGATATCCTATGGCTTTTGATCTTCTCATCCATCAAAATAAGCAGATCGATGCTTTCATATGGTACCAGATCATACACATAGGTTTCATCTTTTTCATCGCTCTCATTCCAATACAGGTCATAATTGATCGCATAGATCAATAACCGCACTTCTTTTTCCTGCAGTTCCTTATTCAGCCGTTTGATAAACGGATGGGTCTGCGAATCAAAGATCCGCGATGTACATAATGCGATTGTTCTCTTGTTACATATCATAAATACTCTCCTTTTGAGAATACATGCCACACGGTCATTTTAAGCCACAGTAAACATTATAACACAGATCACCGATTTACACATAGCATTTCGGAAACGCCTGCAAAATATATAGAAAAAAATACTTGAAATCAATTTTTAATTCGATTAGTCTTGATTTCAGGACGTCCTGATCACATTATTGAGGAGGATAAAATGAACAAAGAAGAGTTTCACAGATTCGTTTCCGAGAACAAAGGAAACGAAAGCAATATCTGTCAGATCTGCGCCATCCGGGATGGCAAGATCGTCTACGAAGACTGCTGGCGTGGTTTTCAAAGCACGGATGCGGTAAATGTCAACTCCGTAACCAAGGGTGTCATGGCGTTGCTTACCGGAATTGCTTTTGATCAGTGTGCACTCAAAAGCCCGGATCAAAAAGTACTCGATTTCTTTCCGGATTATACCGTAAAACGCGGCGAGAAAACCATCTACGATGTGACCATCCGCCACCTGCTTACCATGACCGCCCCCTACAAGGGCAAATCCGAGCCTTGGAAGAAGGTATGCACATCCGATGACTGGACCAGGACAACTCTGGACTTTCTCGGCGGCCGCGGCGGCATCACCGGAGAATTCCGCTATGCCACGCTGGGCATCCAGATTTTAGCCGGGATCCTGGAGTATGCCACCGGTATGAAATGCATCGACTTTGCGAACCGGTATCTGTTTCTTCCGCTTGGGATTCCGGAGCACAGGATACATGGCTCCAGCAGCAAAGAGGATCAGTTTGACTTCTTTATGAACAAAGGACCGCGCAAAAATGAATGGTACTCCGATCCGCAGGATACGATAACCGCAGGTTGGGGTCTGTGCGCTACCGGAACCGATCTGGCCAAACTCGGTGATCTGGTACTGCACGAAGGTCTCTATAACGACCGACGTATCATCTCGTCCGACTGGATCCGGCAGATGATCACACCCTATCTGCAGCTGGGCGAGCGCTTCGGCTTTATGGAATACGGATATCTCTGGTACAAACCGAATAAAGAAAAGGAGGTTTATGCCGCAATCGGCGACAGCGGAAATATCATCTATGTCAACAAGGCCAAAAATGTATCCGTCGGAATCACCGGCACTTTCAAGCCAAGGATATTTGACCGAGTGGAATTTATCGAAGAGAAAGTATTACCACTCATCAGCCGCCTGCCGGTCTCGCACAATATACTTTGACAATCTTTCCGGTCTGATCAAACTCCATATAATAACAGGAATATGCGCCAGTTCTTCCGGCATCAAAATATCCGACCCCGACATTTGATATTTTAGCAATAAATCGTAATTTTTCAATATTTATTTCCTTATGCTATGAATAGACCCACCCTATCAGTGGCACTATACCTCTGCAGGTGGGTCAGTTTTAAACATTGTTCCCTTTATTCCAGCGTGATCGTTACCGGCTCAGATACCAGTTCTACCGTAGTATGGTTGATCCGGTCAGCCCCCTGTACCACCACTTCCTTTTCGATGGCAAAGGTGATCTGATTTCCTGCAACCTGGCACCTACTAACATATTGATAAAACTTTCTTTTTCATAAATATTCTGATCATGTAAAGCTTTGTCCATTATATCGTTCCTCTATTCTTTCTAACATCTTATACCATCTCTTCAACTGCCAAATTTACCAAAAGAGACAATATATACGCCAAAGCCAAATTTTCCAAATACATAAACTCTCTGATTAACACAGCGCGTCATGAACAATATCCATAATCTCCAATTCAGCATCTTCGACAGCTATTTGTACTTCGTCACTCCAAAATCTGCTTTCCCCGGCAAGAGTCTGGATCAGCTCGAGCATTACAACAAAATCGTTCACTTTAACCTGCCCCGTCTCTTTCCAGACTGGAATTGCATTTAACAGTGCTTTCTTTATATTTTGAAAATCGCCATCATCAAAATTATTATCACAACGCAATTTGACCAACAAACCATCTTCTTTTGAAATCTCATCATACAATGCGCCCATTGTTATCCTCCGCATCATTTTTGTAATCTCACCTAAGTACGCTGCCATCCTTCAAAGAGATAACGCGTTCCACCCAGCCTCCCGGCGGATCCATTTCGCAGGACAGTACCATCCTGTCGCCATTTATATCATCGCAAACCACACCATTATGCTATATTCCATATTTCCTTCCAATCTCTAATGCAACATCACTTGCTTATCTTCCACTGCTAATCTGCAGTCTTACATGCCCTCTATTTCCGAGTAAAATTCCGGATTGCAAGCATCCTCGTGAAAATGTGTTTGGTCTATGATGTACAAATCCATCAAGTCTGCCAATCTGCACCACACCGGATAACATCATTTCCTTGCGTAATATTTATCCCCTTTGCCCATTATATTGAGATTTCCATTTTTGAATTCCGTCTTCTATGTAATATTTTAACCGGCTTTCTATAGTATTCGTCTCATTACAAGGCATATACCAAACTAACTTACTCAATTCTTCCGGATATCCAAAATCAGCATAGACTTCATCAATAGTCTGAAACACATCATTTGCATTTTGATAAGAATAATACATCAGCGCAAACAACCATTTGGATTGTATGGACTCGATGTTAGTTTCATCATTCTTGATCAGCGATAATAGAATATCCTCTACCTCATATTCCTCCGCAATAATTAATTTCATAACCGTTTCGAAATCCGGCATATCCTCATCAATACATTGCCTTGCGTATGCAATAACGGCTTCTGCTGTAATAAAATCTTGTTCCAGACCGTATTTAATCTCCGCCCAGCTCCACTTTTCTATATTTTCAAATGCCTTCGTATAGTATTCTTTATTCATCAGCATATGCATCCATTCCTTCTGAACTTGCACATTTGAAGATCACATCATATTCTTCAATAGTTCTTTCGCACTCGCATTCGATTTTTGCAGACATCCCGGCATTAATGGTATCCCAGTATTTTCCATAAGACAATATACTTTTTAGGGACACACTATCAAAATATGCGTCATCTCTGATCTCTATACACTCCTGCGTACCACTATGGTAAAAATTCAGGATATTCTCTTGACTAACGACAAAAGTCTCGTCTTTTAAGTTTATATCTGACAACACTCTTCCGTCCAAGACCTGCCCCGCTATATTTCCATTGCATATGGCCACCTGAAATAAGGCTATCGCTTTCATTAGCATCACCTCTTCATCTTTTCCTATCGGCCAGTATTCTATTGATTATGGCCTCTTGTTCTGCATGTTTTCCAAGTCCCTCTATCATTTCCGGCCAAAATATATAATCCGAGACATTGTCGATTCCTGTTTCGGCCTCCAGTTCCAGAATTGTACGATCCAGTTTAGACGGCTTCATAGTAGCAATCTCATCAAACAATTTATTCAGCTTATCTCTCAATTCGCCATCGCTTAATTCCGAAAGATTTGTCGAAGGCGGCATCATAATACGATCCACAATGTCTTCCAGACTCGTATATGACCAATAATTCCGAAACGGTTCGCACTCTTCTATTGTTTTTCCGGTCAGTTTCTTCAGTCTGCTTTCCAGATTTTCTATCTCTTTCTTAATCTCTGTATTCTCAACATCTTTTTCATCAAAAATAACGGCAAGGCAATCAATTATTTCGCCGACTTCTTTCCGGGTGTTATCCATATTCCTATCCCTCCATTCGAAAAGAGCCTCCATCCTCGCGGGCAGAAGCTCCTTAGTTTATTATGACCTTTTATATTTTACCACAAATAGTCTTCGATGTCTTCCAGATATTCAAATAAAGGCTCGCGGATATCCCGATCCCGGAGGATCCCATCCCGCTTCTGCTCCTCTGCCAAAATACACCTCTTAAGTATCGTCACCTATTGTCTTTAATATCTCGACCAATTCTTCCACGGAAACGCCGGCCACTCTCGCTTTGTCGACCGCCGTCTGCAGCAGTTCTTCGATCTGCTTTAGGTTTTCCTCACGCAGGAGTTCCAGGTTCTGTGTCTTCACAAAGCTGCCTTTTCCGGTGTAGGATTCGATAAATCCGTCCCGTTCCAGCTCTTCGTAGGCGCGTTTGGTCGTGATCAGGCTGATCCGCATCTGCATCGCCATATTGCGCATGGACGGCAGCGGATCTCCCGCCTGCAGCTCGCCGTTCAGGATCATTGCCTTGATCTGCTTGACGATCTGAAGATAGATCGGATCGTTAGACGCATTTGAAATCAGTATATCCATAGTTTTTTCCTTTAATTATACGATTCTTCGTTGCTACGCTCCTCAGAATGATGTGATATTCCATGATCTGCCTCCATAATGCGTTATGCATATTTTGTATATCCCTAATATACATTCATAACATTTTTTTCCAATGTCAACTTTTTTCAAAAAATTTAGTGTTTTTTAGAAGTACTTTCGTATAATAGAATGACCGGGTCAAAAAAACACGAAAGGAGTTTTTGATATGACCGACGAAACAGCGATCAAACAGATCCGCTCCGGAGACGAAAAAGCGATCGCAATGCTTATCAATAAATACAGTCGTATGCTGTGGAAAACCGCTGCTTCCGTTCTCGGTGCTTCCGAATCGGATATCGAAGAATGTGTCGCCGATGTCTTTATCAGTCTCTGGCAGAAGCCGGAGCAATACAATGCAAGCCGAGGGAAACTATCCACCTGGCTGTGTACGATGGTCAAAAACAAAGCTTTGGATCGTCTGCGTTCCATCAAAGCACGCCGGGAAGAATCTTCTGAATTGCTCCCTGAGATGGGGACCGACAGTGAGGATACCTCTTCCGCTTATGATATCGAACAGGGCCTGACACAGCTGTCCGCAGAAGATCAGGAGATCCTCAAACGACGGTACTATCACGATCAGAAGCCTGCGGAAATCGCAAAAGATATGGGAATGGACAAAAAGAAGGTGGAGAACCGCCTCTTCCATTCCAAGAAAAAGTTACGCAAAGCATTAACCGATCAACAATCCTGTTAAAGGAGGTACACATATGAAAATGACAAAAGAAAACCTGGAACATATTAAAAAACGCTTCGAGCAGGAAACCGGCACCAAACTGCCGGGAAAAGAGCCGGTCGACCTGCACCCCTATATCACCCGTTTTGCCGCTGCAGCCGCTGGCTTGCTTTGTCTGGCCGGCGCGGGACTGGCCTGGAATAAAATAGGCGCCAACAAACAAGCCAACCCGGCATCCGCGCCTTCCACGCCTACCGTTACACTATCCGCTCCCGCTGCCATTGCTCTCGAACCCGATTCTTTGGGAGACACCGATGTCGAACCGGTAACTGACCCGGAACCAACACCCGCCTTCGAATTAGAAACAACTGCCGAGGTCGTGGATACTCAGGAATTTTCCACTCCCGCCGAAGTATCTGATCCGTTTACTCTTAATACCGTTACGAATCTTGAATTTAACGAAGCGTTATTTGGTCCGGAAACCGATTGGACCTTTCCTGTCCCCGCCTCCGAAGATCGCGGTCTGGTGCTTTCCGATGTCACGTCGCAGATCGTGGAAACCTATTCTTCGGATTCCGACAAAGAGAGCGGAACTTCGGTAGTTCATTATATTTCAATTCCGGGCAATATCGGAGATCCGGTCCTTGCCATGCACGCCGGAACCGTAACAGAAACCGGTTGTACCCCGGAAGACGGAAATTTTATCCGTACCGATATCGGTACCTGTATCCTGATCTACAGCCCTCTGGACAGCATTTCCGTCTCTTCCGG
>JAFXQR010000072.1 GCA_017526985.1 Lachnospiraceae bacterium | reverse complement strand
AACATCCGCGACGTCATCCTGTTCCCGAGAACGGTTGGCAGTATTCGGTAAGTAAAGAGCAGATAGAGAAGGAGAGTAAAAATGAGTCGTCCTGTATATATCCCGGAAGGGTACAAGAGTGCGCTGTCTCTGCGTGAGACACAGCACGCGATCAAATTTATTAAAGATACGTTCCAGCAGGCGCTGTCCTTTGCGCTGACGCTGGATCGTGTGACGGCGCCGCTGATCGTGCGTTCCGGCAGCGGTATCAACGATGACTTAAACGGTGTGGAGCGTAAGGTCGGATTTGATCTGCTGGAAGATACTGCAAATGTGGAAGTGGTACAGTCCCTGGCGAAGTGGAAACGAATGGCGCTGTATCGATACGGTTACAATGTAGGTGAAGGTATCTTTACCGATATGAATGCGATCCGCCGTGATGACAGCATGGACAACGTACATTCCATCTACGTGGATCAGTGGGACTGGGAAAAAGTGATCTCCCGCGAGCAGAGAAATGTGGAATTCTTAAAAGAAACCGTACGCGCCATCGTAAAGGCGGTTGTATACACCAAGCGTCAGGTAACTCTGCGTTATCCGATGCTGGATGCAAAGATCTGCGAGGAGCCGTATTTCATCACTGCGCAGGAGTTGCTGGATAAGTATCCGGACAAGACTGCAAAGGAACGCGAGCGTCTGATCACACAGGAAAAGAAGACTGTATTCTTAATGCAGATCGGTAAGATGCTTAAGAACGGTGAGCGTCACGACGGCCGTGCACCGGACTACGATGACTGGGAGCTGAACGGCGATATCCTGGTGTGGGATGAAGTGCTGCAGGATTCTCTGGAGATCTCTTCCATGGGTATCCGTGTGGACAAGACATCTTTAGCATCCCAGCTGAAGGAAGCCGGTGCAGAAGAGCGTATGCAGTATGATTATCACAAGATGATCAGCGAAGAGACGTTGCCGCTCACCATCGGTGGCGGTATCGGCCAGTCCCGTCTGTGCATGCTGCTTTTGGAGAAAGCGCACATCGGCGAAGTGCAGGTATCCGTATGGCCGGAAGATATGCTGGCGACCTGCAGGGAAAAAGGCGTCAAGATGCTGTAAGAACAGCGGAAGGTGAAGTATTCGAAATGATTTTTGAAGGGCACGATCACGAGAAAGATTCCGGGTGGCGTGCCCTTTTCTGATGAGTATAGAGAATCTCAAGGAAGAGTTACGATCAAGAGAGGATTTTATGATAGAAAAATTTCGCGCGAAAGAGTTATCGCCGGTTTGGATGCACGACTCGGTCTGGGAAAAGATCGGTACACCATATGTCAACGAGCAATTAGAAGATATCCGGGCGTTTGATATCGGACATATCAATTTGAGTCTTTATGCGGAAACAAAAGAGAACCGGTATGTCCTGCAGCGTCTGTGGTCATGGCGATATACGAAAGAGCAGATCGAAAAGCTGGAGTATAATTATCTGCACTACAAAAATGCCTGCGAGACGGCTGCGGAAAAAGGTGTTATTCTGGAATGCCCGCAGTGGATCCGGGACAGAGAGGGGCAGTTTTTTCGTATAGAAGGCGGGGATTACTGGCGGATGTATCAGATGATCACCGGGGATATGTTAAAGCCAAAGATTACCGACGATGAATTGGTGGTATGCGGTGCGGGACTGGCAAAACTGCATTATGTTTTGTCGTTTTTTCCGGAGAAGCCGCATGCGGTGTATCCGTTTCTGCATGATCTGACTTATTATTTTGAAGAATACTGCTTACAGGAGAAGAGTGATAAATATCGCGTCCCGGAGATGGACCGGGTCATTGAAGAAAAGATCGGCGGCTATTTGAAACTCTCTTATCCCAAAGAAGATGTGGTTCATGGAGATGCAAAACTCGGGAACATGATCGTTTCGGGAAACCGGGTAAAGGCCTTCATCGATCTCGATACCCTTATGGTAGGTTCCCGGCTGGAGGATATTGCGGATCTGATCCGTTCCTGCTGTATTTACCGGGAGGAAGAGGAAGCGTATATCATCAAGATGGTCCTGAAGGGCTATCAGGCAGCTGCAAAAGAACTTTCCGGACATATGATGTTAACGAAGGAAGAGGCAGAACTTATGCCGGATATTGTCGATAAGATCTGTTTCGAACTGGGACTACGCTACTATACCGATCATCTGTCAGGAGGCGGCTATTTCATAGAACGGTTCGGCGGAGAAAATCTGCAGAAGGCGAAACAATGGCTGTTGCAGGAAATGCCGGACTAGGAGCGTAACTTTATATTATAGACAGAAAACCGCGGGGGAGATCCTTGCGGTTTTTTGAATATTCAGAAGTCAAGAAAATTATACTACAGGTCTAATGCAATTCTGCAAGGTATCCGATATAATAAAAACCAACATAGAGGCGCGGCAATCAGTTCGGGATGATCACAACGCCGCCCGTTGGTAACTATCATAAGTATCCATTGGAACAACATAACAGTAGAGTTCTGATAAGTATTCAGATCAATTATGAGTTCCGGGATACAATACCCAAAATCAATAACATATAGTCAAAGTATAAGCAAGGGAGGAAGAAAACCATGCAGAAAATGACGTCGGCATACGCAAACAAAATGATCCGTACACTGGAAGAAGAAAAGGCACTCCTGCTCAGCAAGGAAAGCGATTCCTGTACCTATGTGGCACAGGTCGGAGAAGAGCCCGTGATCCCGGAGTATGATTACGCGGAGGTGTACGGAGCCATCGCGGCGATCGATGAAAAGATCGCGATCATCAAGCATGCGCTGAACTTAAGCAACGCGCAGGCGCAGATCCCGGTGGGTGATACCGTAATGAGCGTCGATACGATCCTGATCCGTATGACGCAGCTGAACCGCAGAAAAGCGGTGCTGGAGGAGATGCGCAGACGGCTGCCGAAGGCCCGTGTGGAGATGCACGGCTACTACGGCAGAAACGCAACGCCGGAGTATGTATACGCCAACTACGATGTGGAGCTGGCAAAGCAGGATTATGAGATCCTGTCCAGGACCATCATCGATATGCAGATGGCGCTGGATCAGTACAACCAGACGGTGCAGTTTGATGTAGACATCTGACCGTGCACACATACAGTCAACGCATTTTGGATGGCGTTGGCTGTATAAAAAAAGAATATCCGAAGCAGAACTTTCGCTGGCTGATCAACTTGGGATGTGAATGTTTATTGTGACTAATCAGAGGTTATTTGTTATCTGTTATGCCTTAGAGTTCAGAGTTGCGTAGTTGGGGATAATTTTTCTTTCCTTTTAATAAAGGGGTAACCCTTTATGTTCTGCTTGAAAACCTGCAGGAAACTGCGGTGCCGGAGGTTCGGTTCGAAGGCACCTGCTGCGGAGGGTTTTTAACCTTCCGCAGTTTTTGTCTGTTGAGAAACCATGATCCGTAAAAATCACGGAAAGAAAAAGATGTGCGTTAATATTGTTTTTGATAGAAGTAAAAGATGGTAATGGCAGATGGTAACCGGCAACAAGAAGGAGGTACGGATATGGACGAGAGAAACATGATGGACAGGAACTTTGAGGACGAAATGGGAAGAGCCGCAGAAACATTCTGCCCGGATGCATTTGAGGAGTCGGATGATGGTGAGGGTCGCAAGAATCTGTCGGAGATCCTGAAACTCACCAGGCAGGGGCGTGTCCATACCGACGGGTATGTAGAGAAGGTGATCCATAATTTCCTGGCGCAGCCAATACGAAATGTCGTCAGTCCTTTTATAAATGATCCGGAGAAAGTGGCAGAAATGTTATCCGAAGATTTTGATGTTACGAAAGAAACATCGTATGCGCAGATGGTGCTGCAGCACTTTGGCCGGGAGCTGAGGGGAATGCAACTCGCCTGGCTGTCTTTTTTGGCCGTGGGGGATCTGAGAGCGTATGATGCTTACAAAGTACGCAGACCGAAGGAAAAGGAGAAGGAAGGTCATAGCGCAGAAAAGAAAGGAGAGGCGCCAAAAAAGAAGAGCATCAGCCCGGATCATAAGCGCAAGGTGCTGCCTTTTCTGCAGCTTTCTGTCGTGGATTATTTCCAGTATCTGGTGAGTCTGCCACTGCCGGAAGAGCGATACTATTGCGACAGCATGCTGATGGGGTATTGGGAAGCGTACAATGTCTGCTTCAAATATGATGTGGATCTGTGGAAGGAAAAATACGACCGGTATCCGACTATCTCGGAAGTGCTGGTGCGCTGCTGTGAGATCCTGATGGATGCGAACCATAACTGGGTAGAGTTGTATCCGATCCGTCGGAATTTTAGGCGTCATTATGACGAGACCATCGAACAGATCCCGTTCCAGTTATCGTCATCGTGGCCGCCCAGTGATATCGAGGTCCGTCTGGCAGCAAACTGGGTCAATCTGCTGATGTTTTACGGCCCGATGCGTGTGGCGACGGCAAGGCAAAATCAATTAGGCAGGGTCTTCAGTTATTCTACGATGTAAAGGATTGCGAAAGATCTGCATATAAAACAGTTTTGTTTTCTTACAAATTCTGCTATGATAAGGTGTTGAAAATATAGAGAATCGGGATTTGTGAGAAGATGAAAAGTGCAAAGATCAAAGCAATCTTGTGTATTCTGGCAGCAGCATTCGGCTTTTCCCTGATGACCTTTTTTGTAAGGTTGTCCGGGGATCTGCCGACGATGCAGAAAGCCTTTTTCCGAAATTTTATCGCGGCACTGGTCACCATCATTCCGCTGATGAAGAGCAAGGAGAAGTTTCATATCAAAAAAGGATGCTTCGGTGATATCGCGTGTCGCTGTATCTTCGGTACCAGCGGGTTGATCTGTAATTTTTATGCCATCGATCGTCTGGGGATCGCGGATGCCAATATGCTGAATAAACTGTCGCCGTTTTTTGCGATCCTTTTATCCATCGTGATCCTGAAGGAAGTGCCAAATCTGGTGGATATCATTGCTACGGTGCTGGCTTTTACCGGTGCGCTGTTTATCATCCGACCGGGCGGTGAGTTTTCCATCGCTCCGGCATTGATCGGATTGTACGGTGGTTTCGGTGCCGGGACCGCGTATGTATTTGTCCGAAAGCTTGGCGGTAAAGGGGAACGCACTTCGGTGATCGTGATGTGTTTCTCTACATTTTCATGTCTGGTGACGGCGCCGTTTTTGATCCTGGATTTTCATCCGATGAGTGCAAAACAGTGGATGTTCCTGATCCTGGCGGGGGTTGCGGCAACGCTCGGACAGTTTGGTATCACCACAGCCTATAAGTTTGCTCCGGCCAAGGAGATCTCGGTCTTTGATTATACGCAGGTGATCTTTGCGGCGATCCTGGGAATACTCTTTTTGGGAGAGACACCGCATACCTTAAGTATCATCGGTTATGTGATCATCATCGGAACTGCGATTGCCAGATGGCAGTACACGATGTGGAAAGATAGGCAAGCAGGTTGATGCAGCAAGAACACCTCATCCGGCCTTCGGCCACCTTCCCCTCAAGGGGAAGGCAAGAAAACTTAATGGAGCTTCAGGGATGAAAAAACAGAGCCAACAGGAAATCGAAAAGATCCGCGAAAAATTATTTTCCATGCAGGATACAAAATATCGTGACTTTCAGGCAAAACTGATCCCAACGGTTGCTACGGATTCCGTGATCGGTGTGCGCACGCCGGCGCTGAGAACTTACGCAAAGGAACTGCTGAAAGAGGGGAAGTATGAAGCGTTTCTGCAGGATCTGCCGCACCGGTATTTTGATGAAAATCAGTTGCATGCCTTTCTCGTATCCGGTATCAGGGATTATGAAAAGTGTATGGAGGAATTGTGCCGCTTTCTTCCATATGTAGATAACTGGGCAACCTGCGATCAGATGTCACCGAAGGTTTTTCAGAAACACAAAGCGGCATTGCTTGGGCAGATCAAACACTGGTTCAAAAGCGATGAGACCTATACGGTCCGTTTTGCGATCGGGATGCTGATGGAGCATTTTCTGGACGATGATTTTGCTCCGGAATATCCCAAAATGGTGGCGTCCGTCCGCTCGGAAGAATACTATATCAATATGATGATCGCATGGTATTTTGCGACAGCGCTGGCCAAGCAGTATGAAGCGGTCCTTCCTTATATCGAAGAAAAGAAACTGGATCCGTGGACACACAATAAGGCGATCCAAAAATCCGTGGAGAGCTATCGCATCACCGCAGAACAGAAGGTATACTTAAAGAGCCTGAAGGTGAAAAATGCGAAATAGGCCGTGCAAGTTATACCTGTAGTTAAATGACTTTTTCAGAGAACGCGCTATAATAGAATCATACCGATAAGGAAAGCGTATGGATAAAGCAAACGAAATCCCGGTATGCAGCGTTCTTTGAAAACTGTCAAAAATTTATTAAAATATATTTTGAGAAAGCTCTAAAGATTTCATAAGATCGCGTCGAAATACTTTCTGCAGCGTCGCAAAAAGACGAAGCAGATTTCTATAAAAGGCAAAAAGCCAACAAATCAGTCCGAAGTGACGAAAGTCCGGAATTCAATTCCATACAAAAAGGCGAAACGCCAAAAAACAGCAATTACAACTGAATAAACTTCATAGGAATTTAATATCAGAGGAAATGCTTTGTGTAGGGTTTTTGCGCCCTGAAAACAAAGCAGGGCGTAGCATCCGCCGTTTTCCGTAAAAATCACGGAAACAAAACAAGCGATGTTACTATGAGTACAACGTAAACGAAGCAAACCAAAAGGAGGTCAAAATTATGATGAGAAGCGAGCTGATGAATGCAGGCAACACAGCAAATGGCGGAAAGGAGACTAATGCCATGAAGAACATCACAGTAAACACAACCGAAAACAAGCAGATGAGCCTGGAGGAACTGGGCAGCCGTGTCTTTGCAAAGGGCGTAACGGTATCCAACAACCCTCGTGCGACCAAACTCAACAATAATGACCTGCTGGTGGGTACGGCAGGATCCGGAAAGACCGGCGGCTATGTGGTCCCGAATTTAAGGGATCTGCAGCACAGCCTGGTAGTGGTTGACGCCAAGAGCCAGTTGTACAAGAACTACGGCGGATATCTGCGCAGACGGGGCTTCCGTGTGGAAAACTTCAACTTTGTCCGTCCGGAGCAGTCGGCGGCGTACAACCCGATGGACTACATCGAGCGTACCTGGGAAGACGAGGTGAAGCAGACACCCTTTGGTGAGATCCGCGAGAAGAAGTACGGTTACCGCGAAGAGGACCTGATGAGCATCGTTAAGGTTCTGGTCCCGGACGATGTGGACAACGACAGCACCTTCTGGGGAGATTCGGCCCGCAACGTGATCGTCAGTCTGATGGCGTACTGCCTGGAAGTGCTGCCGAGAAAGGAGCAGCATATGGGCTCGGTCTGCAGACTCTATGATGAGCTGACAGAGCAGGCGGCGAGAAACGGCCAGGAGCGCGGCTGGATGGGCGTTACCTTCTTTACGGAACTGGAAGCCGAAAATCCCGACAGCTTTGCGGTGCGTATGTACCATAAGTATAGCTGCAATTTCAAGGCGGAGAAGTGCTGGTCGTCCATCACGCAGTTTGTGGCAAATGCGCTGTCTCCCTTTGAGTACAGCTCCAACGCTAAGATGTTCAACCGCCGCAGCACCATCCTCTTCCCGGAACTGGGACGCCAGAAGACGGTACTGTTCGTCAACATCAGCGATACGGACCGTTCCATGGATAACCTGGTGAATCTGTTCTATACGCAGCTGTTTAAGAGCCTGTGTATGGAGGCGGATTTCCACGAAGACGGTCGCCTGGCAGTACCGGTACGCATCGTGCTGGATGACTTCGCGTCGAATGTCTGCATTCCGAACTTCGACAAGATCATCTCCAACATCCGCTCCCGCGAGATCTACGCGACAGTGATCCTGCAGAGCATCTCTCAGCTGAGCGGTATGTACAAGGAAGGGCAGGCGCAGACCATCATCAACAACTGCGACCATATGCTCTACCTGGGCGGGCAGGATGTGGAGACGGCGCGCTTCTTTGCCACCAAGTCCGGAAAGCTGCCGGAGACCATCCTGGAAATGCCGCTGACGGATGCCTGGTTCTTTGAACGCGGTTCGCACGCCAGACAGGTAGCAAAGGTGGAGCCCTATGCGGCGGAGTACCTGGATCCGGAACCGAACCAGGCACAGGCTTCGTAAGCAGTACCGGTGCAGGGCTGTAGATATTGCGGCCCTGCATCTCAAACCTTTCGGAAACAATAACATTAACCATATACAAAAGTAAAGGAGAACACGACTATGAACGGTTATTTTTTGAAAGAAACATCCAGAGGCATCGACAGCATCACCCCGGAAAGCATGCTCTTAAAGGAGCGCAAACTCTTCTTCACCGAAGAGGTCAACTCTGAGAGCTGTAATACGCTGATCCAGTACCTGCTGTGTCTGGAGGCGGAAGATCCGGACGCGGAGATCACGCTCTACATCAATACGCCGGGCGGCGAGGTGGTGAGCGGTCTGGCAGCTTATGACACGCTGCGCCTGATGAAGTGCCCCATCCGCACCGTATGCATCGGCACTGCAGCCAGTATGGGATCCATCCTGTTTCTGGCCGGGGACAAGCGTGAGATGCTGCCCCACACCAAGATCATGATCCACGATCCGCTGATCGCAGGCCTCTCCGGCAGTCGTAAGGCACTGGAGCTGGAAAAAGAAGCCGCACGTCTGCTGGAACTGCGCGAGGTGACCGGCGGTATCATCGCAGACCGCAGCGGCCGCAGCCTCGAAGAGGTCTACGAAAAGACCAAAGAAGACACCTTCCTGACGGCGCAGCAGGCGTTGGAGTTCGGCATCGCAACCAAGATCATTGACCATATTTGATATATCTCCTTTCGAGCAAAGAGGCGCTCTTCCCTATGGGGAGGGCTGCCCCTTTGTCTTTTCCGATAAAATCTGATAAGATAGAATGCAGACGAAAAAACGGGAGATATAAAAGATGCGGTTTTACCTGGCCCCGATGGAGGGGATCACCGGATACATCTATCGAAATGCCGTGCATGATTTTTTCGGAGACGGGATCACGAAATACTATACGCCCTTTATTGCACCGCGCCCCAAAAAGGGAATGGCAAGCAAAGAGCGGCGGGGGTTGTTGCCGGAAAATAATCCGGGCATTCCCCTGGTCCCGCAGATCCTGACCAATAAAGCGGAAGACTTTCTGACCTTATCCGAAGAGATCTGCGATACCTACGGTTATGAAGAGATCAATCTGAATGCGGGCTGTCCGTCCAAAACAGTGGTCGGTCACGGAAAAGGCTCCGGGATCTTAAAAGACACCGAGGCTTATGATCGCTTTCTGGAGGAGATCTTTGCAAAAGCAAAATGTAAGATCTCGGTAAAGACAAGGCTTGGGATGGAAGATCCGGAAGAATTTGCAAGGCTGTTGGGAATTTATAACCAATACCCTATCACGGAACTGACCATCCATCCGCGGCTGCAGACGGACCAGTACAAAGGCACTGTACGCATGGATGATTTTTGCGTCGCATTGGACAAATGCAAAATGCCGGTGGTCTACAATGGCGATATCTACACGGTGCAGGATTACCGGGAGAAAATGCAATACATCAAAGACCATTGCAAAAATACGGTCTGCGCGGTGATGCTGGGACGCGGGATGCTGCGGAACCCGGCACTGGCCAGAGAGCTGTATCAGTCGGATCTTTCTGAGAATGAGAATGCAGGTGCGCCCACGAAGGAAGAACTGCGCGCCTATCATGACCGCATCTTTACTTCTTACAAAGATTTATTTGACGGAGAGATGCCGCTGCTGTTCCATATGAAGGAACTGTGGGCATCCATGGGCGGTCTGTTTCCGGATCAGGAAAAGGCATTAAAGAAGATCCGCAAGTCCGGCAATGTGGCGGAATATCTGGCCGGAGTACACGAGATTTTATAGGAGAAGAAATATAACATGAGTATTTTAAATGTAGAGCATTTGACACACGGCTTTGGTGACCGGGCGATCTTTGAGGATGTATCGTTCCGTCTGCTGGCCGGAGAACATATCGGTCTGGTGGGTGCCAACGGCGAAGGCAAGTCCACCTTTATGAATATCATCACGGGCAAGCTGATGCCGGATGAAGGTACCATTGAATGGGTAAAGAATGTAAAGGCAGGGTATCTGGATCAGCATGCGGTATTGCAGCAGGGAATGACGATCCGGGATGTGCTGGCCAGCGCGTTTGAGCCGCTCTTTGCCATGGAAGCAAAGATGAATGAGCTGTACGAAAAGATGGCGGACTGTACCGAAGAAGAGATGAATGAGTATATGGAAGAGACCGGTACGATCCAGGATCTGCTGACCAATCATGATTTCTATATGATCGATGCCAAGGTGGAAGAAGTGGCAAGAGCATTGGGACTGCTGGATCTGGGACTGGATCGTGATGTGACAGAGCTTTCCGGCGGACAGCGTACCAAGATCTTACTGGGCAAGCTGCTGCTCGAAAAGCCGGACATCCTGTTGCTGGACGAGCCGACCAACTATCTGGATGCGGAGCACATCGAGTGGCTGAAGAAATACCTGCAGGATTATGAGAATGCGTTTATCCTGATCTCGCATGATATCCCGTTTTTGAACAGCGTGATCAACATCGTATATCACATGGATGGGAACTATCACAGTCTGGACCGTTATGTAGGGGACTATGATAAATTCCAGGAAGTCTATGAGGTGAAGAAGGCGCAGCGGGAGGCGGCGTATAACAAGCAGCAGCAGGAGATCGCGGAACTGAAGGACTTCGTGGCGAGAAACAAAGCCAGAGTTGCCACCAGAAATATGGCAATGTCCCGTCAGAAGAAGCTTGACAATATGGATCTCATCGAAAAGATCCAGGAGAAGCCCAAGCCGGAGTTTCATTTCAAGGTAGCGAAGACGCCGAGCAAGATCTTATTCGAGACCAAAGATCTGGTGATCGGTTATGACGAGCCGCTGTCGTCGCCTCTGAACGTAACGATGGAACGAGGGAGCTGCATCGTCCTTACCGGCGCGAACGGCATCGGAAAATCCACATTATTAAAAAGCATTTTGGGACTGATCCCGGCGATCAAAGGTAAAGTGGAACTGGGTGAGAATCTGGAGATCGGTTACTTTGAACAGGAGATGTCTCCGAATATCGATACCACCTGTATGCAGGAGATCTGGAATGAGTTCCTGGGCTTTACACAGTATGAGGTACGATCTGCCCTGGCAAAATGCGGCCTGACCACAAAGCACATCGAGAGCAAGTGCAAGGTACTTTCCGGTGGCGAGCAGGCCAAGGTGCGTCTTTGCAAGCTCATTAACAAAGAATCGAACCTGCTGGTACTGGACGAGCCGACGAACCACCTGGATGTGGACGCCAAAGACGAACTGCTGCGTGCCCTGAAAGAGTACAAGGGCAGCATCCTGATGGTCTGCCATGAGCCGGAGTTTTATCAAAGCCTGGCCACGCAGGTCTGGGACTGCACCAAGTGGACAACAAAGGTGTAGGAAACATTATCAGAGTCAAAAAATACCCTGCAAGGGAATAAATCCTTTTGCAGGGTTTATTTAGATCAAATCGTAGGCGTCAAGGCAGGTATTTGCTGGCATTAAGGGATGAACAATCCGTTTTCCGTGAAAATTACGGAAAAATGATCACACATGATAAACTACTGGTAAATAAAAACAACTCAACAAACTCAACATAAGGAGGAATTTGAAATGAACCAGGAAATCTTTAACAAGGCAATGCAGGTGATGAAAGAAGCTTATGGAGAGAATGCCGGCTTTTTTGAAGGGCAGTATGAGGCCATCGAAGCCACCTTATCCAATAAGCGAACGTTGGTGGTGCAAAAGACCGGCTGGGGCAAATCGCTGGTGTATTTTGTGGCATCCAAAATCCTGGGCGGTGTTACCCTGATCATCAGTCCCTTGTTGGTTCTGATGGACAACCAGATGGAGTATGCCGAAAAGTTCCATCTGAAATGTGGTGTGATCAACAGTTCCGTCAAGGATGAGGCCAGAACCGAATTTTTTGAAAAGCTTAAAAATCAGGAATATGATGTCGTCTTTACCACACCGGAAACTCTGCAGAAAGAAGAAGTGCAGAGTATGCTTCCGCAACTGCCGATCCGTTTATTGGTGATCGATGAGTGTCATTGTATCTCGGATTGGGGGCACGATTTCCGCCTGCAGTATTCCAAATTAAACCGTGTGATCGCTCAAATGCCGGAAAATGTGGCTGTTTTGGGGACTACTGCTACGGCGAATGATCGCGTGATCGAAGATCTGAAGAAGCAGTTTGGGGACAATGTTTTTGTATCCAGAGGTCCGTTGAGTCGTGACAGTCTGCACATTGAAATTCTGAAGATGAATTCGCAGGTGGAGCGCTACGCATGGATGAAGGAGAACATCCCGAAACTGCCGGGGACCGGTATCGTATACTGTCTTACCAGAAGAGACTGTGATCTGATCACGGACTATCTGATGGAAAACGGGATCAGTGCCCGTCGTTATTATTCCGATAGCGAGAACGAAGAGACACTGAGAGAGACCGAAAGACTGTTCAACGCGAACAAGATCAAGGTGATCGTAGCTACAGTGAAATTAGGAATGGGCTATGATAAGTCGGACATCGGTTTTGTCATCCACTATCAGAAGCCGTCTTCCGTCGTGGCGTACTATCAGCAGATCGGTCGTGCCGGAAGAAAAGAGGGTATGGAAGCATATTGCTATATGATGACGGGCGAAGAAGACGATAAGATCTCAACCTATTTTATCGAGCACGCGTTTCCGACGGAGGAAGAGGAGCGCAAGATCATCGATGCTCTGGAACAAACAGCAGAAGGGCTCTCCGTCAACGATATGATGCGTCTTTGTGATATACGAAGAACGGATATGGAAAGAGTATTGAATATGCTGATGAACCAGGATGTGATCTATAAGGATGGTTCCAAGTATAAGAGATCCATGAACCCGTATCATTACAACGGTGAGCACTATGATAACATTAAGAAGATGAAGTATGCCGAACTGGACACGATGAAACAGTATATCCATACAAAAGAATGTCTGAGCAAATTCATCGTGAATTGTCTGAATGATGATACCGCTAAGCCTTGCGGAAAATGTGCGAATTGCCTGCAGAAAGAAATTTTCGATCCGGTGGTGAAACCTACTGCGGAGGATATCGCACAGGTAGAGCAGATGATCGGTGCAAGATATCTTGAGATCGAGCCGAAGAAGCGCTGGCCGGTGGCGGAGAATGGTCTGGATCGAAATACCGTGATCTCTGCATTGAATGAGACCGGTCTGGCTTTGTCCAAATATGGTCAGGCAGGCTATGGTGAAATGGTTGCTCACGATAAGTACCACGAAGCTGAATTCCGTGATGAACTGGTACAGAAATCCATCGCAGTACTAAAAGAGAAACTGGCGGATCAGGGCTATACGGCAGTGACCAATATTCCTTCTGCAAGGAATAAAAAGGTAGAGAATTTTGCAAGAAAGCTGGCGGAGGGCCTTGGGATGGAGTATCTGGATACTCTGAAAAAAACGGATCCGGATGCACCGCAGCAGAAAACGTTGAACAACAGCTTTCATCAGTTCGATAATGTAAAGAATTCTATGCAGATCAAGGATGGTGTGATCGTTCCGGAAAATGTGATCCTGGTAGATGATATGGTTGATTCCGGGTGGACACTGACTGTAGGCGGCTGGTATCTGTTAAAGCATGGGGCGCAGAAAGTGTTCCCTTTCTGTCTGGCAGACAGCAGCATGACAGGTGACGATTGATCGTGTAAAATAGACAAAGAAAAAATGGCATACGGGATCTGCAGTTTTTGTGAGTCCCCTTTGCCCATGAAAGAGAGAGTCAAAATGGATATGAATTCAGAATATATCATAATCCTTTGCGGGGAATTTGCGGATGGGAATACACCACTGACCCGTGCGGAGTTCTGGAAGCTTTATCATAAATATAATGATTCGATGGACGAATTGATCGCGGCGCAGGAAGAAAAGATAGAAGAGTTGTTGAAGCGCAGCGCATCCATTGCCTTTGGAAAAGAAAAATTGGAGCAGATGGGTGTAAGGATCAGTACAGTACTGGATGAGGATTTTCCTCAGGCATTGTTAGAGAAGCTGGGGGATTTTTGTCCGCCGTTGTTATATACGGTCGGCAGCAGACAGATCAATCAGCAGAAAATGGCCGGGTATGTGGGATCCAGAGATATCGGAAATGAAGATATCGCCTGGACGGAAGAGCGCGTGGATGAAAATCTGAAAAAAGGATTTGGCATTGTGACCGGGGGCGCGCAGGGGATTGATAGTGTGGCATTACTCCGGTGCCTGAAACATGGTGGGAGCGCGATCGTCTATTTTCCGGATACCATGAAACAAAGAATGGGGGACGCGCTGCTTCGGGAAGCGGTCTTTGATCAAAGACTGTTGATGTATAGTCATGTATCTCCGCTTGCAGCCAAAAGCAGGCATTCTTTTGTGGCATCTGCGATGGAACGCAATAAGTATATTTATGCACAGTCAAAAGCCACGGTGGTGGTGCGCTCGGATCTGAATAAGGGCGGTACATGGAGCGGTGCGACGGAAGCACTGAAGCACAGATGGACTACGGTCTTTGTGTGGGATAATAAAAACTATCCAGGTAATCAGGAACTGATCCGCAGAGGAGCTATCCCGCTGCTGGATGACGGAAAGATGCCGGAAAAGAAAGCAGCAGAGACTGTGCCGACAGAAGAAAAGAAGACAGAGGAAAAAGAATTCAGTCAGATGTCGTTTGAGGATCTGATGAAACAGGGAGACTCGTCAGAGGAATAAGAAGCTTAGGGGAGGAAAAGACCGGTTATGAGCAAAAGAATGGAGGATACAGAGATGGATCGGATACGTGAGCGCAGGGCACAATTAACGGAGCGCCTCGATGCGATCCGCAATGCAGCGTTGGGGTGTGAGCATGGGTATTTAAAGGAGATCACGGATGAGAATGGCGTTCTCGTTGAACAGAAAGTGGATGCGATGATCTCGAAGATGCTGGATGCGATGAAGCGTTATCTGACCTCGGAAAAAAGAGAGCTCAGTGAAGAAATGAGGCAATTCTATGCGGATTTTTTGTATTGTCTGCTGGTGGGGGCGTCGCCGGTGCGGACAGAGTTTTTGAATTCCCGCGGAGCAGATTGCTGTACGGTAGATGAAGAAGATCCTATGGAGAACGCCAGCTGGGCACCCCATAATAATGAAACCTATCAGGATCTGATGGATGTGATGCGTATGGCATTTGCCTGTGTGGATCCGGAAAGCTTGCTGCTGCAGGAAATGGGAGATGATGATAAAGCAGCCGGACTGAAGTGGGGTGGCTCGGATTATCGATCCTTTTTCCGTTATATGAGCTTGTCACTGTTCTGGTTAAAGAACGACCGCAGCTTCCTGCCGGATTATGAAGGGATCGCAGCACTGCCGGAGGATGTGCGGGAAAAATGGAAACAGAGTTATTGGAATCTGCTGCAATCGGACAGAAATCCTGCCGATGAATGGCTGAAACGCTATAGTGACAAAAATATTGCAAAGGAGCTGAAGATCGGTCCGCAGATGTATGCGAACACGGAGGAAGGCCTGAAGGAACGGGCGAAGTGGGCAGGTTATTCGGATGTGGAGGAGTATCTGAAAAACTGCGGGTTTGCAGACAAAGACAGCTATATGGAATATCAAACGGCATTTCTGGAAGGGCAAGACAAGGATCTTTCCAGGGAAGAAGTGATCGCGCTGGCAGACCGGATGATCCGTGCGCGTGCAAATACAAAAGATGTGCAGGAGACGCCTTCACTGGAAAGTCAACTGCGGGAAGATTATACCGATGAGATGGTGGAGCGGAGAAAATTCAAAAGCTTTGAGGATATGCTTTACGCCAGAGCATTGGAATGGCTGGGGCGTGACGAAGATGCCGCTGCGATCCGCGGAGTGAGTGCAGAGGATGCGCAGTATCTGGATATGGCTGCTGAGGTGGAGGAGTATATACCGACACAGGAAGATGAGGACTACTCGAATTTTGTAGAGGCGTATGCAGATGACTTTGATGAAAATGAGGCAGCGCGTCAGTTTGATGATATGCTTGAGGCGGAAGAGAAAGGCATCAAAGCCATGGAAGTTGCGGTGCGAGGATGGAAAGAGACTCTGCCGGAAGTGATGCAGGAGCGTCTGGTGCAGGCGTATCATCGTTTCCGCCTGGAGTATAGCAAACATCTGAATGAGCGGGCGCAGCTTAAGGAAGATTTTTCATGGATGATGGAAGTGTATCTGTATGAAAAAGGTATCTCTGCAGCATCGACGGGTATGGGTTACGGTTTTGTGCTGTACCAGCTGGAACGTACGCCGGAACTGGTAGCGCGTCAGGTAAAGAAAGCGAGGACTCTTGCATGATCTTGCCAAACGGGATAGAAATAAAAAACCAAAGGGAAATGTACTCGTTTCTGGAAGAAGAGTATACGGAAAAGAGTGCTAAGAATAAGCGTGAAGAGAGTATTCTGTATGTGTGTTTGTGCAGTTACTATGAGAAAAAGGGAAAAACAGCAGACTATGTGACAGAAGAAGTGGTCGATGACTTTTTGCGGCGTCACGGGGTTTTGCGGCGTAAGCGCGAAAAAAAGCGCTTGCAGGAAGAAGCTTCCGGAAAACGAAAGGATCCCCAAGACAGGAAGGATCGGGAGGCGGAAGAGAAAAAGAGAGAAGAAGCAGAAAAGAAAAGAGCTGCCATCGAGCAAAAAGAAAAAAAGAATATCGATGATATTGAATTATTAAATACCCTGGTGAGGAATCTGGGCGGTTCGGCAGACGGAGGTGTTGCAGGAGATGATACAGCCAGAGTGCCAACCGGACGGAATGTTACCGAAGAAGAGATCGACCGTATGGATGATCTGTATCAGGGAATTTATGCAATGAAACTCAGCTCATGTTTTATTCCATTGCGTATTGATCCGAAAACCGGAGCGGGAGTGTATCTGATCGGAACCGATCGCATAAGTGATAGTGTACAGAGGATCGTGGGAGGCAGTATTGATCCGGAAAACAGGGATCAGTGCTATGCCTGTGTCCTATACCATACTTTAGCTGACCTGCAGGATTTTATGCTGGATGAAGATAATGCTTCAAAAAAGTATGAATTATCTGATAAAGCGCCGGAGTATGATAATATACTGGAAACAAGGATCAAAATATTTCAAACGGTTGAACAGGCGCTACGGGAGTTTGAAAATACGGTAAAGAACGGTTATTTTACGGATTGCTATGCGAAGTATAATAAGAAGTTTATAACGGAAACGCAGTTAGAGAATGTCCGGAGAGAAAAAAGCTTTACAGAGTATCGGGCATACTTTGAGGAACGAAAATCGAAGGGGATCGGGAAACTGCAGAAGGCATCCGGGAAACCGCAAAATATGTTTGCCAATAAGAAGGTATTGAATAAGGAAGCAGTGTTACAAAGAGCAAAAATGATTAAATAAATACTTTTCCCACGGTAAAATGCCGTGGGAAAATTTTTCTGAAAATATTTTTAAAACAGACTAAAGTTTATTTTCAGGTTGTCGATATATGTTCTGCACGCTCAAAAAGGAGCGGTAATTCTAAAAGTATCAAAGGGAATCGTGTATAAATCAAAACGGTTCTGATCGAGAAAGTTATCCGAATATCAGGAATAGGAAAAGAGCAGATAGGTGTTTTTGTATTATTTGCAAAAAAGTACGGAAACAGATGCTGTGGTTACGTATGGTCACATGCAGATGATCTGTTAAGTGCAGATCATCCGGAAAATAAAAATATGGAGGTATAGGTAAAATGGATTTAAAAGAATCATTAATGGAGATCTCCTATTGTACGACAGAAGAGCGTCGGAAACAGATCAGACGCATACTTGCAAGAAAGCGCATTTTTTACAGGATCGAGCGGAATGAAAATGCGGTCAACCTGATGGTTGGTGATCCGAAAAACGCGCTGGTGACGATCTGTGCACACTATGATATTGTGCCGGGATCATGCGGAGCCAATGATAATGGTTCTTCCTGCGCTGTGTTGTTGCATCTGTGTGAGGAGCGGGCCGGTGATCCTAATGTCTGTTTTGTTTTTCTGGACAGGGAAGAGAGCGGGTTTTACGGAAGCACAATGCACTTTTCCAAGTATCGTCCAAAACTTACGATCAACCTGGATGTGATCGGAAGCGGTGAGTATATCGTATACCACAACAGCGTGATGGCAGGTCAGAAGGGTTCGTATCTGAATCGGTGGCTGGATAAAGAGGCTGGAAGTGTCGGATTCCATAAGGCCGATCAATTGCCGATGTGCGATACGCATAATATCGTGCGGCTTGGACATGAAGTGATCAGTTTCTGTGCTTTTCCCGGGAAGGATGGCGAGTATATCCGGGATACCGGGCATTTGTCCTGCGGTGAGGTATTGAAATACATGCATAATGGTTGCTATGATGATATTGAGCATGTTTGCTTCACATCCATGGAGCTTGTTGATATGTTTCTGCATAATTTTTTGCTATCTGTGAGTCTGGAGTCGCTTACCGGGGTAAGAGCGGTTTCGTTTTGATCCGGGAGATGCAGGCAGAGAAAAATGTGTATACATAGAAGGACTGATTTTATATGAAAATAGAAACGGAGGTGATCGTATGAGTCAGATGAATGAATTGAATAAGAGAAAGCAGCAGATCTGTGCCATATGCGGGAAGAGTATCGAAGGGAGTTCCAACAGAGATCATGTTTATCCGAGAGCGATATACAAATGGTCAGAAGAATATCTGTCTGCGGTTGAGCAAAAACAGCTGGTGGATCATATCGAGTCAAAAGACAATTATGTCCGAACCCATCCGGAATGCAATACGATAAAAGAAGATATGCTGCCGGAGTTGGACAAGCTCCATTTAGCTCCGGACCATAAGAAGAAACTGAAGTTTGTCGAAGAAGGGATCTGTAAGGAACTGGAGAATTATGCGTATCAGAAGCAACAACTGATCCGGAAGCAGAACGGGAAATGTGTCGGGTGTGGATGTGATCTGCAGGAAGGAGTATTGCGTCGCAAAGATCCAGAGAAACCTAGGATATGGGAAAACGCCTGCGTGGTTTGTCACGAGTGCAACCTGAATCGGGAGAAGTTTATATAAAAGATTTGAGGTGATTGTTATTGTTTATAATATTGTTGTGGCCTTTTTGGTGAATATGTCATTTGATGTATTTATATAGAAGATGATATAATATATGCGAAAAGAAATGATAATCGGAATAAGAGATTAATAAAGACCTTATCTGTTTTGATATAGTCTAATGACAAATAGAACACAGATATTTTGTATAGAGGCATATCTGAATTCATTAAATATATTTTTCTTGATGAAAACCATCTTAAAGACAGAAATATAAAGATTTTTATATGGTTTATAGGCAGAAGGAATGTTATAGGGAGCAGAAAAAAGAGTATAAACTATTAGATCATAAAGGGTAATCAAGAAGGGAGAAAAAAGATGATTGAATATTTCAATGAAGTGATGAGAAATTGTGCTAGTATAGTGAGAGAACATATTAGAAATCAAGAGCCGGATGAAGAACTGCAAACTGTTCTTGGTATTAATTATCGAAATGCTCAAGAAGAAGATTTTCATTATGATGATGAATTGTTTAATGCAGTATATTTATTGAGATATGGGTATGCGTATGCTTTTGAATATGCTTTTCTATACAAAATGGTTATAGATGATTATGATCCGCTACAAAATATTTTTGGTGTTACTTCTTTGGGGTGTGGTTCTTGTATTGATGCATGGGCGTTAGCATACGCTAAAAACCAGGTGAATCCAGAATTATCTTTAAGATATGTTGGGATGGATATGGTAAGATGGGGGATACAGTTTTCTCCGAATAACGATAATGCAATGGAAAGAGCATACACATTTGGAAACGGCTACCTGGGGATGAGATATCCAGGAAGAGATGATTTTCCACAAGGCGTTTCAGATATACTTGATTTTATTGAAAATACAAAATGGATATGCAGCTATAATACTATTATTTTTCCTAAAATCTTGAATGAACTTCCGGATATATATTTAAACCGGCTGGTTGAAATGATAAGAAATAATGCTGATGCCATACAAGCGGATAGAGATCATCATATAATTATTTCACATTCGCATAGCCAGTATAGAGAAAAACAGACAATGAAAACTATCGCTCAGCGTATTGTGGAGGCTATTAACTATGATAATAGATTTCTAGTAGAGAATGATCTTTCGGATGAATATATCGGAGAAGATGGACCTTTGAAGAATATAGCAGATGAGGAGTATTGGCCATGCTATGCATTTAAAAAAATACAACAAGGAAGTTTTTTTAATTGTCCAAGAATAGAGGAACTGAACAATGATTTTGAAGTTGAAAGAGAAATATCTGAGGTGAGAGATAGTTTGAGTAGCATATTGCATGCATGTAAACAGCGAAAATGTGTTACGCGAGCAACAACAAGCTTATTTCAAATAATAAAATTGATTCATCGATAAACTATACGATAGGAGAAGAGATAATGATCATCAGTGCCAGTCGCAGGACGGATATACCTGCATATTTTACAGAATGGTTCCTAAACAGAGTCAAAGAAGGCTATGCCGTAGTGCGTAATCCGATGAATGCAAAACAGTTATCCAGGATCTCTTTGGATCCGGAACTGGTAGATTGCATTGTTTTCTGGACGAAGAATCCGGTGCCGTTGATCCCCAGGCTGGATGAATTGAAAGACTATTGTTATTATTTTCAGTTTACCTTAACCGGATATGGAAAAGATATAGAGCGAAATCTACCGGATAAGAAAAAAGTGCTGATTCCGGCATTTCAGCAACTTGCGGATAAGATAGGACCGGAGCGAGTGATCTGGAGATATGATCCTATCATGATCAATAATCGATATCCGCTTGATTGGCATTACAGAGCATTTGAAGAGATCGCAGGTTGTCTGAAAGGATATACGGAAAAATGTGTATTCAGTTTCGTGGATGATTATTTTAAGATAAAGAAGACCTTGGACGATATGGGAATATATTATCCTTCAGATGAAGAGATGCGGGATATGGCAATCCGGATAAGAGAGATCGCCGGTGCAAACAATATGAAAGTGGCTACATGTGCCGAAAAGATCGATCTGGAAGATTTGGGGATTGACCATAATGCTTGCATCGATAAGGCGCTGGTGGAAAGACTTACCGGTGGAAAGATCAAGGATACGAAGAAGAATCTGAAAGATGCAGCGCAAAGAAATGATTGCAAATGTATGCCCAGTAAAGAAATCGGCTGTCACAATACCTGCAGTAACGGGTGTATTTATTGTTATGCAAACTATAGCCCGGAAAGTGTTAAAAAGTCTATGGCGAAATATGATCCGAAATCTCCGATACTTTGTGATACGATCAATCCGGGGGAAGAGGTGAAAGATGCTACGGATCAGAAACGCTTGGTACAGTATGACCAACAGATTTCGATGTTTGATATGTTAATGCCGGACCGGAAAGATGGGTGATTTGTATGGATAATTATTCCGAAATATTGAATAATTTTGAATCGATGATTCCAATCATATCAAAAAAGAGAGTTGGCGGTGATATGATAAACGCCAAGGGAAAGATTAATAAGGAATTATTAACCGGAAATGATTTGAATAAATCGGATCTGCTCTATGATGCGGCGTTTGCTTATTTATCTGAAAAGAAATATCGGGAGGCTGAGATATGTTTGATGGAAATTTGCAGTATTGCATGCTGGGAAGACGATGAGACATTACAGCCAGCAACATATTCACTTTTGGCAGTGGCTAATTTTAATGTTGCGATAAAGAAACACGCTGGGAGCAGGTATAAGATAGATGAATTTAGTAAAGCGATAAAATTTGCTGAGAAATCGGATAACTGCCAAATCAGTAGTCGAGAATTGGAGATAAGATCCAAGACGGGCGCCTGGCAGGTGCTTTTGTGTACATTTATATTGTGCAAAAATGTATGGGAAGCATGTCGGATAAAAGCAAAGCACAATATGAAATTTATGGCAGAAAGATCGTATAAACCGTGGGAGGCAAATAATAACTGGTTTGTTGGTTCGGAATTGGGAGATGTGTATTTTGAAGAAAGATTAATAGAACTATTTAAGATAGAGATATATAAGAATCCGGATGAATTTGAGCGGTACTATGAGTTGTTTCTAGAAAATAAAAAATCATACAATTACACGGAATTGCTCACTTATGCAACTACATTTGTGGAAAACAATATTTCAAGAACAATACTCCTGTATGAGTCACTTTTTGAATATGTGACGATAAAAAATACAAATTTCTATAATTATTTCTTTCTCGCCTGTGAGAAACTAAGTGCAATAATGTTTTCTGGAGATCATGGAGAACTAAAAAGAACTCTGAAAAGGTTAGATGATGCAAAAGATAATCATCTTATGGAATATGAAAATAGCCCGCAAGAACTCAAATATGAATATCAGGCGCTAAGACTGATTGCATTGATTGAGATGTATGAAATAGAAGAGGCATGCCAGTATTCGAAAACAATATCCGCAGATAATGATCTTATATTATATGCGATGTCTAGAATATGGGAACAGAGAAGAGAGTTTGAAAAGGCAGAACAAGCTGGTATTGCATCAATAGCGATTCGTCCGGATGCGTTTAAAATGCAAGCTCTTGGGGCGATATTTTTGAATCAGAAGAAATATGATAAAGCCAAAGATGTATATGAATGGGCTATAGAAACGGTCGAAAAAGATATAAAAAAGAATGAAAAGTTTCAGGGGCCATTATTTCTTCCTTCATTAAAAAGACCATCAAGGATTGTGTTGAAGGAATTATATTTAAAGATGATAGAAACACTCAAAATGATGGATTTGTATGCAGAGGCCTATTGTGTATATGAAAAATATTCACAGATGAAAGAAGCACAGGAGAAGAATGCAGTTCTTGTATCTATTCAAGAGCAGGAAAAACTATATAAGATAGGACTACAAGCCGGAAAAGAAAAAAATATAATACAGAAGCAACTGGAAGATCGTGAAAATAAGATTAGAAGGATGGTTGAAGTTCAAAATCAGTGGTATAACGACTTAGTATCAAGTCAGATTATTGATGAGTGTATAGAAATAACAGATGAAATGTGGGAAACAACATCGATAAAAGATAAAATGAATTCTGTTATTTCGAAGATACAAAAGGTTGTTCAAACAAAAGATCAAGAAGGATTTAAGAAAGAACTGAAAAAAGCATCAGACAGATATCCGAATTTGACAGATAAAGCCTTAAAATACCTGGCATCGGCGGAGCAGATATACAATGTATTTAAAGAGAATGACATGATAGATTGTGCTCCGGTTTTGGTTGAGTATGCACGGGTATATGAGGAAAGCATATGGAACTATCTTGAAAAATCAGAGGAATATAGAGAAGCAAAAAATGAACAGCTTAAAGATCATTGCAGATCTCTTGGCTCGGCTGGTTATATTATCAGGAATTATACAGGAAAGTTAAAAAAGTATGCGCCCTTGATTAGGACAATTACAGAAATGCGGAATAATAGTGCACATGCTTATATCTCAAAGATACCAGAAATAAAAAAGATGAGAGAATTAATATGGGATAGTCAGCGTAATCTATTGGACGAATTATAGGATAGAACGTTTCATTCGTTGTTGCCAAACTCCTTCCACATCTCTTCTTCGGAGATCCGGCCTTCCGTTTCAGTAGACTTGATTCCATTGTCGAGTTTTGCCAAAAAAGTTTTTTGCCTGCTCTTCTATAATGCTTTTGGTTTCGGAAGAAGTAAACAGAGGCAGAGTTTGAACATTCAAAGTTTGCTGCAAAAAGATTTTAAACGCTTCTGTTAAAGCTAATCCGGATTCGGAGCGGATATTTGTCTTCCGTAAAAAATACGGAAATTGTTATTGAGGTTATATACTGTCATACATAGGCAGATGATTTGTTATGAAGAAGATTTTTATGAACAAATCACATAACCATTGCAAAAGATAACCACAGAAAGGAGCTCCACATGAACCGAATGGAACAAGATCTGAAAAAGGCGTTAACAATGCTGTCCGCATCCTGGAATATGCAGACCGACCGGGATGATAAGGCCACCAATTTCATCTATCAAATGAATTCGCTGGATGCGTGCCTGCAGGAGATCAAACGAAGAGGAGTGGATCAGGCATACGCACTGCATCGCTGGTACAATTATATGACATCCGTGCGCTGCGAATACATCTTCTGTGAATATGGAGCAGTACACGATCGGGATATCTATAATCATGACGTGGATATATATATTAACCGGGTACCGTTTGATGTCAAGCTCACGGTCTATCCGTCAAAACTGTCCGGCAGACCCTATGATCTGTCCACGCGGGCCGGCAAAAACGATATGATCCAATGGTATTATGCAAACCAGTCGCAACAGGGAAGAAAGCAATTGCTGAATCGACTGTATGTGGTCTGTGATGCCGGAACGATGGAGAAAAACCTGGCAATGAAGAGTGATTTTGATAAGATGCGTGAGAGGATTGCGGCTTATATGCAGGATGTGAAAACGCAGGGCCTGAATGAGGTAAAGATTGAAAACAAGCTGTTAAAGAGTGATGTTATTCTTCTAAACTAGAAGTTATCAGATCCCCCTTTACCGGTATTGACTGCCGGTGAAGGGGGATTTTGAAAATAAGCCCCCAAACCATATTTTTCTGTGTTGACGGCGGGGATCTGTAGCTTCATAATGTTGTATAGAGAACGTATTTTATTCAACGGCAAGGAGGGTTACGGATGAATATTTCGGAGATCGTAAGGGGCAGTGTCGAATACAGCAAACGGTATGCGTACTACCATGGGCTGGGGTATAGCGAAAAGGCAAGCGAGATCTTGTCGGTGCTGACCTATGGAGAGCGGAACCTGCGGGAGCTGATACAGGACCTGGGGGAAGACCGTGTGATCGAGCGCCTGTACGGGTGGCTGACAGAGCGGGATGAGAAGGACCCGGGGACGGCCATCCGCAATTATTTGAACGAAAAGCGCCGGAAGGAATGGGAAGAGCAGGAGAAGAACCGTCCGAAACCCGGTATGGGTGAAAAACTGGCATCTGCGATCGGCGGAGCACTTGCGCAGATGAACAGTGGTAAGGCCGGCGCGCGCGTAAAATCCCGTGCGGTGCGGGATGAGGGCAGAGTGGTTGATGAAGAATGCCTTGTGGAGGATGTGTGTTTTGAAGCCGCAGCACCTGCGATGATGGCAGCAGCGGCTCCGGTGGGAATGGCCATGAAGATGCCTATGCCGGGTATGCCTGCTCCCGGAATGCCGGTACCGGAGCTTATGGAAGCAACGGCGACGGACAGCTATGAACACATCGAAGAAAAGGATGCCGTAAGTCCATTGACGGCACCCACATCTACTTTTCGGATGACGACCAATACGGCTTCTATGGGTGTGGTCTTGAACCAGATCCGCGAAGGCCGTCATATCGATATTTCCCAGGTACGAATCGAAGAATTGCTGAATTACTTCACCTACGGCTATGAAGCACCGAAGGAGGAGGTATTCCGCATTGATACCGAACTGCAAAAATCCGCAGAGGATAAGGGATTGCTCTATATCCATGTGGGTGCGAAGCAGGAGCAGAAAGAGGAGCAGAACATCGTCTTGCTGCTGGATGTGTCCGGTTCGATGTCCTCACAGGCGGTGGTCGCGCAGGAGACCATTGCCACGGTGGTGAGCAAATTGAAGAAGGGCGATATCTTCAGCCTGGTGACCTACAGCAGCCGGGATGAGACGGTCTATGCCGGCTATGAGATCAAGGGCGACGGCGATAAGGAAGATGTGATGGGGCGGATCCTGTCGATCGAGATCACCGGCTGCACCAACGGATCTGCCGGGATCTATACCGCCTATAAGATCGGCTCGGATAACTACAAAAAGGATGGCAACAACCAGGTGATCCTGATCACGGACGGCGATCTGAATTTCGGTGTGGTAAAGAAAGACGGCCTGGAGGCGCTGATCGAGGAAAAGAAAACGAGCAATCTGTTTTTGTCCGTCATCGGTACCGGTCTGTACAACTATAAGGACGATAAACTGGAGGTGCTCTCCAAACACGGCAACGGTACCTATTGTGTGGTGAACACTCTGGAGGATGTGGAGGAATCGGTCAACAAGCGGTATATCAGCCTGACCAATATCATCGCCAAGGATGTGAAGGCGCAGGTGGAATTTAATCCGGCACATGTGAAAAGCTACCGACTGCTGGGGTATGAAAACCGTGCGCTTTCCCATGAGGATTTCAAGAATGATAAGGTGATCTCCGAGCCTTATGGCAGCGGCGGTCAGGGTGTGGCACTCTACGAGATCGTCCGGGGCAATGCGGCGGATGCTGCGGAGCTGAAATACCAGAAGCCGCAGCTGACCGGATCGGACGAGCTGTGTACGGTGAAGGTGCGTTATAAAGAACCGCTGGCGGAGGAGAGCATCGAGATCTCCAAGGTGGTCGGTCAGGAATGCAATGGCGGCGAAAACGCAAAGCTGGCAAGATTTCTGTACTGCATCGGAGAAAAGCTGCGAAAGTCCGACAAACTTTCCGCAGAGGACAATGCTTTCTATACAGAGCTGGCGCAGAGCGGGAAATATAAGGAATTACCTGGGGATAACGCAGAAGTCCTGAAAATGCTGGTGGATTATATCGGGTGATCACAAGACAAAAACTGATAATGCAGAATACCGGCGGATAAATGGTCAGGAGCTAACAAGCTATGTTAGATTGATCAAAAGAGAAAGTATCGTAAAGGGGGTATTATTCATGTCTAAAATCTACTATGTCAACATAAACGCAGATCACGACGGTAACGGTTCCAAAGAAAATCCGTTCAAGCGTATCAACGAGGCGGCAAAGATTGCGACCGCCGGGGATGAGATCATCGTGGCGCCGGGCATCTACCGCGAATATGTGTGCCCGAAGAATGCGGGAACCAAGGATGCGCCGATCCGCTACCGTTCCGAAGTGCCTCTGGGCGCAGTGATCACCGGTGCGGAAGAGATGAAGGGCTGGAAGAAGTACAAGGGCAATGTCTGGACGGTGCGCGTGGAGAACAGTATCTTCGGCGCGTATCATCCGTATACGACTTTTGTCTATGGCGACTGGTATTTCTCACCGAAGATCCGTCATACCGGCTGCGTATTCTTAAATGATAATGCGATGTATGAAGCGGCGTCCCTGGAAGAGTGTATGAAGGCGCCGGCGGACGAATGTGCATGGGATGCAGAAGCGTCCAAGTATAAATGGTATACGGAGCAGGATGCGGAAACGAATGAGACGGTGCTGTATGCCAATTTCCGCGGCAAGGATCCGAATAAGGAAAAAGTGGAGATCACGGTGCGCCGTAACTGCTTTATGCCGGAGAAGAACTTTGTGGACTATATCACGGTGAGCGGCTTTACCATCTGTAAGGCAGCGACCACCTGGGCTCCGCCGGCGGCATACCAGGACGGCATGATCGGGCCGCACTGGTCCAAGGGCTGGATCATCGAAGACTGTGAGATCTACGGCAGCAGATGTTGCGGTATCTCCCTGGGCAAATACAAAGACCCGGAGAACGATATGTATTTCACCGAGAAGCGGGTGAAGAGTCCGACGCAGATGGAGCGTGACGCTGTCTGCCGCGGACAGTACCATGGCTGGACGAAGGAGCGTGTGGGCAGCCACATCATCCGCCGCTGCCATGTGCATCACTGCGAGCAGACCGGTATCGTGGGCCGTATGGGTGGTGTGTTCTCGACCATCGAGGACTGCCATATCCATCATATCTGCAATTCCTCCCAATTGGGCGGCGCAGAGACGGCGGGCATCAAGCTGCATGCAGCCATCGATGTGACCATCCGTCGCAACCATATCCATGACTGTATCATGGGCGTGTGGCTTGACTGGGAGGCGCAGGGCGCAAGAGTATCTCAGAACTTTATGCATGATAACTACCGGCCGGAGGGTGTGCAGACCCGCGGCGGCATTATGTTCCATACCGATGTGTTTGTGGAAGTAGGACATGGTCCGACCCTGATCGACAATAACCTCCTGCTTTCCAAGGTGTCCGTGACCATCCCGAGCGAAGGCATCGCGGTGGTGAACAATCTGATCCTGGGCGGTTTCTCCCTGATCAATTCCGGCGTGGACAGTATCGTGAACGGGCAGAGAGAGCCCCGCTATACCCCGTATCACATCCGTCACCGCACCGAGGTGGCCGGCTTTATGACCATCCTGCATGGCGACGACCGGATCTACAACAATATCTTCATCCAGAAATACATGGTGGCAGATAAGAAGAAGACCCCGCAGGATGCGGATTACCAGCAGGTGGGTACGGCGGCATTTGACATCTTCCCTACCTATGAAGAATGGCGCAAGCCCTTTGACGAAGGGGAACTGCCGGATATGGGCAGGCTGGCGGAGCCGCACTTCGGACATCTGCCGGTGTGGGTTGCGGGCAATGCGTACTTCAACGGTGCCAATGTCTGCAAGCACGAGACGAAAAAACTGGTGGATAAGAAAAATACGGTGAGCATCGATCTGGTTGAGAAGAACGGCAAGTATACCTTAAAGACCGATGTGTATAAGTATCTGAAGGACTTTACCAACGGCATCCTCACCAGTGATACCCTGGGCTGTGCCTTTGAGCCGGAGCAGCGTTTCGAGAGTCCGGACGGCAGCCCGATCACCTTTGATGTGGACTATTTCGGCAATCATCGCGGCGTGAGCGCCATGCCGGGGCCGTTTGCGGAGGCACCGGGAGCCAGACAGGCATTGTAAGACGCGCGAATTGGAAAGTAAGAAGTGTCCCGGCAAAATGTACCTGAAAAATTATGTGAAAGCACTTTCATAAATGCACAATATTTGTTAAAATACAGATAAGTGTATACAAATGGCAGGACACATTGAGCAGTAAAAGGATTTGTGATAAAGATGAAGGAAAATGATCTCCAGTTACACCACAGGTTTTTGCAAAGTTTAACATTTCTTCCGGCAAAACTGGAAACATTACGGGAGGCTCTGCTGAAAGTAGGGCCTCGTTACCATGTGTTCAAACTGGAAGTGGAGCAACAGGGGAATGCGGCGATCATCAAGAATCAAAAGCAGTTTGTCCTGTTTGAAGACCGCCGTGTGAAGGAGAGCAAACACAGTCCGTATACCGTAAATTATCACTATAATGATATTTATGGGCTGAAACTGCATTTTGTGCCTGCCGCCGGCCCCTTTACGGATGAGGAAAAGGAGCTGCTGGAGCTGTATGCGATGGACATCTATTTCTATCTGCTGAGCCTCCAGGCGGTGCGTGCATTTATGGACAGCCGTACCACCCATCATCTGACGGGACTGCTGAACTACAGCGGCTATATTCAAAAGATCATCTGGTTGATGGAAGAGGGCGTGCCCCTTTCCTTCTATGACGCCTTTTATATCAATATCCAGGGCTTTGGCAGTATCAACAAACGGCTGGGGCATCAGACCGGCGATGAGCTGATCCGGCGGTTTGCCGAGATCATCAAGTCGTTTTTGAAAGAAGACGAGATCGCGGCGCACATGGGCGGCGATAATTTTGCCGTGCTGCTGCGCAAGAGCCGCAAGGAAGAATTTATCGGCTATCTGGCGGATGTGCCCATCGTGTTGCCCAAGCTGGAAGAGGAAGTGCATCTGGCCAGCCGTGCGGGCATCTGGGAGATCGTGGAGGATAAGATCGATCCGGCGGATGTGATCAACCGTCCGGTGGTGGCACTCAACCAGGCCAAAAATGTGCTGCACCAGCCCATCGCCTATGCGACGGAGCGTATGCTGGATATGGTGACGCAGCGCAAAGGCATCCTGGTCAACTATCAGCAGGCACTGGACCGGGAGGAGTTTATGGTCTACTATCAGCCCAAGGTGGACTCCCGGGATAAGAAACTGGTGGGAGCGGAGAGCCTGGTGCGGTGGCAGAGAGATGGCAAGCTGGTCTCGCCCGGGGTGTTTATCCCGCCATTGGAAGAAAACGGCCTGATCGTGCTGCTGGATTATTATGTACTGAAGCGTACCTGCGAGGATCTGAAGAAATGGATCGATGAGGGATACGAGCCGGTACCGGTGTCCGTGAACTTCTCCAGAAAAGATCTGGAAGACAAAAATCTGGCGGAAAATATCAATAATATTATAGAGACGGCCGGGATTGATAAAAAACTGATCCAGGTGGAAGTGACAGAAACTTCGGATGCGGAAGAGCATGGTGAATTGGCGGCCTTTATTGATAAGCTGTATCGATACGGCATTATGACTGCCATTGACGATTTTGGCTCCGGTTATTCCTCATTATCGACGTTGCGAGAGTACCATGTGCATACATTAAAGATTGACCGTTCTTTTGTGAATAACAATGATTTTTCATGGAAGGATGAGATCATTCTGAAGGATATCATTCATATGGCGCAGGAACTGGGGATCGAAACCCTGACCGAAGGAGTGGAGCGTGATGACCAGCTGTTTTTTGTCAACAGTGTGGGATGTTATGTGATCCAGGGTTACTATTACGACAAGCCCTTGCCGCGGGACGATTTCGAGCGGCGACTGAAAAATAAGCAGTATAAATAGTTCAAGAATTCTTGCCTTCCCCCTGGGGGGAAGGTGGCCGAAGGCCGGATGAGGGGAAGATTCAGGTATCTATTTTCTTCCCTTTTTTGATTTCTTTGTATTTTCTTCTTTTTTCTCCCGGATCATCGAGACGATCCATCGGATCACGAAATAAACCAGCAGGATGGCACTGTCTACGATCGTATAGAACAAACCGAAAGCAAACAGGCTCAGTCGGATATCATTCTGGTATTCCTTCCATAATAGATCCTTCGGAGCATCCGGAGACAGCGCTGCAGGTTGTCGCATACCGGAAAACCGGGAATAGACGACGATCCAAATGAGGGCGATGGCGATAAAACAACATAGGATCACTGCGGGACTGCGTAACCTGGCATTGGAGGGCAGCTTCTTTTCCCACAAGATGATCACGGCTGCCAGAGCGACCGGCAGCAGAAAAGAAGCAGCTCCGGTGATATTCTGTGCCTGCACATCCCCCAGCGCCCAGTCTGCCAGCATACACAGGATAAATGCTGCGATGCATCCGATGTGACAGAGCAGTAAAAACAAGGGGGTGGATATTTTTTTGCTTTCATTATTTTGTGTATCGTTTTTGGAAGCCGGTTTTTTGACTTCCTCCATTTTCTCTAAAGCACTCATAGCGAACATTATAAACAAAAAACCGGCTTTATACAATAGGGCATATAATGTTTATACCAGAGGATTCAGGATGGGCGGACGCATGCGCTTGTGCATATTGGCGGTTTCTTTGCGGCGGATCTTTTCGTCGATGTCCGCATCCCCGCAGGTGCCGAAACGGATGTATTTGTGGATATCCGAGTATTTCAGGCCCAGTTTCTCTTCGTCACTCTTGCCTGACAGTCCGTCGTTAGAAGTTTTTTCTACCAGCTCCCGTGGGAGTTCCGGCAGGGTCTTGCCTACTTCCACGACTTCCACACTGGTGAGCGCCCCCAGGGGATTGAAATCACAGCTGGTGTCGCCGTCTTTGGTGCAATAGCCCACGGTTGCTTCGGACAGATTGCCGGTACCGCACAGTCTGGCACCCAGGGCTTGCGCCACATAGCGCAGGGTAGTCATACGCAGACGCGGAGCTACATTGACATTGCTCTCTTCCGAAAACGGGATCTCTTCTGCCGCCGCCAGCAGTGCCGTATGGATCTCTCCTATATTAATGGTGTAATTTTGGATGCCGATACTCTCACATACCCTGACAGAATCCGCGATGTCCGCCTGCTTCTGATCCGGCAGCATCACGCCGATCACGTTTTCCTTTCCCAGAGCTCTGGCGCACAAGGCAGCGGCCACGGTAGAATCCTTTCCGCCGGAGATCCCCAGCACTACCCGGTCAAAGCTGTATTGCTGTGCATGTTCTTTGATCATTGCGACCAGACGGTCCCTTACTGCTTCTGCATTAAAATTGTAGTCTTCCATAGTTCTGCCCTCCTTTGGCTGTTGGCGGTAACACTTGACACTCATATTATCAAAATAATTATAACAGACGATCTGCATATGTCAACCATGGCTCAAAAAATTTTTATATTTTTCAAAAATAGCCGAAATGCTTGCACTTTTCTTGCACTTAGGTTGCTATAGTGGATTCAACAGAAACAGAAAACGACAGATTCAGACCATGTATAAGGAGGAAATCGATTATGCCGAACGACGGAAACAATAATCAGAACAACCCGCAGGAAGTGAACAACAATCCGCAGCCGCAGGAAGTGAATCAGGCGCCTCAGCAGCCTGCGCAAAACAAAGTCGACCTGCAGAAGCATCTGGATGCGGCGCAGGATGAACTTGATAAACAGGAGCAGGTGCTCGATCTGTTGAAAAAGAGACAGGTAGAGCTGCAGTCCTATAATTCTTCCCAAAATGAACTGCTGGAAAAACGCCAGAATGAGATCAACAATTATGATTATAAAAAACGCCAGGCGGTCACTATAAATATTCAGGATCTGTTGCCGGAGACGATCGAAGATCTGAATAAGATCAAGGATCCGCAGAAGATGGAAACGACCCGCATATATCTGGATAAGGTGATAGCCGAAAAAAAGGAAACCGATGCAAAGGACTATAAACTGAATGAGACAAAGATGACTCTGAGCGGCATTGATGAGTACGAGAAGCTGACCTCAGAGATCGATAAACTGCGTGCGGATATCAAAGCGGATGAGGGAAAATCCCTGACAGCGGAAGAGTGGAAATGGTTCAAAAATACGACAGATACCAAATCGGCAGATTTTTCGATCGTCGAAGGTTTTCGTGAATTAGACGCCAACACAAAGAAATATCAGGAACAGCAGCAGAGATATGAGCGGCTGTATCCGGAAGGCGGAGATAATAACAAGGAATTTGAAGTCTATCAGTCGATGGTCGCAAAGCGTATGATGCTGAAACAGGTGATCAAGCAGGTTGGTATGCCCAAAAATACTGTGAAGAGCTTTGCAGAACTGGACGGTTATAAGAATGATCCGAAACAGCAGGCTAAGTTTGACGAAAAGAGTACTAATCTGCTTTATAATCTTGCGACTGCTTCTGTAAAAGGAAGTAAAGAATTGTCTGAGATCGGTTATGATGATCCCAATAAGGTCATGAACATTTTGAATGATTACTATGCCGTTGAAAAGCAGGTAAATGATTATGCGGAGCGTATCGCAAAAAACGGTAATTCGGATCAGAAAAAATGGATAAAGGATCATTCCAGCACCAAGATAGGTGATTATTTTAAAGACGGCAAGTTAATGGATAAATATCAGGAACTGAAGACACTGTCCGAGCAGTACGATCCTTCTTATGACTATATTGCGGACAGGATCGAGGTACAGTCGGAACGGAACAAGGTCATCTTTCCGTATTATAAGTCTCTGCAGTGCAAGCGCCTGATCCAGAGAGAGGGCATTAACAACGCCATCACAAAAGAAAATACACAGATCAAAGATAACAATAAAATTGAGGAGCAGAAAAAGAAAGAAGCGGACAAGTGGAAGGATCAGAAGGCTTGTGACGCACAGTATAAGAAGGCAGTCGAGCAAAAAGCGGCAGAGGCTACCAAGAAGAGAAGAAAGATGATGATCGGTTCCACCCTGGTCGGGTTTGCAGCCAATCTGTCTTCTTCCATCGGTGATACGATCCAGAAGGCCGGTGTGATCGCGGCTGAAGGTATTGTAAAAGGAGAGAGAGTCCAGGTAGAAAAGGAACTGGAAGCACTGCAGCAGAAGAAAAATACGCAGGCAACGGCTCTTTCCTCCAACATGTACAATAAGGTCCGCAGTATTCAGGATGCCAAAAAGCATTTGCAGCAGCAGAATGCGCAGATCGATAAAGAATTTGCCGGCAAGATCAACAAGGCGGATCAACATCAGACGAATGCTACCAAGGCATATAAAAAATATGAAGAGTTAACAAAAAAGGTTGAAGAAAAGAAAAAAGAGCTGGAAGAGGCAAAGAAAAAAGAAGCAGAAAAGCTGAAGGAGATCGAAGAAAATATCAGCGGTAAGAAACTCAGTGACAATGAGAAGGCGCTGAAAAAGAACGAGATCGAAAGTGCGGAAAACTATATGACCGGTCTGGCTGCGGATATCAATGCGGCAAAGCAGAACCTTCCGACGGCGAATCCCGGTGGTATGTCCCAGGAGCTGCTGCAGGATCTGATGACTGCCAAGACAGAGACCCGTAAGATCGAGCTGAACAAGGAAGAAACAAAGATCCTCAATGACAGCAAGGCTTTGAAGGAGCAGATGGCAAATATGCAAAAGATCAGCACCGAGCTGAGCAGCTATCTCACTCCGGATAATCTCGGAAAGGTGGATACCATCGTCAGCATCGCGGAGAAGCTATATTCCGCATACAGCACGGTATCCGAATTTTTGGACGGTCAGGCGGCAGAAGACAAAAAAGAAGAAGAGGATAAAAAAGAAGACAAAAAGGACGAAAAGGAAGAGGACAAAAAGGACGGGGATGAAGCGGATGCCGAAGAAGATGAAGATAACTTTGAACTGAATATCAAGGACACGATCCAGGATCTGCGGGATAAAGCGGAAGCCATCAATAATGCGATCTCCGGAAAAGGGGAAGGCGCGGAAGACAAAGAGACCATTATCGGGAACATCACAGAGCTGGCACAGGAAGCCGGACAGATCGTACAGATCGTTTCCCAGAAGCTGAATGATATGACCGTGAGCATGCAGCATTCCCTCGAAGAAGCACAGGCCAGAGAAGAAACGGAAAAGAACTTCCTCAAGCAGGCAGAGCTGAATGCGGAGGAATCCATCGTAGAGCGTGCGCAGAAGGAATTGACCGAGCAGCAGAATCTGCACAAGACTATGATCCACGCGGATCTGGATGCGAACCAGCGTGCCATTGACATGCAGACCAACCGTGTGGAAAACACAAAAGCCTCACGCGATAAGGTGCTGGAGGATATGGGCAAACTGCTGGAATTTGAAGAGGCAGAGCGCAAGAAACAACTGGAAAAGGAAGAGAAAGAATTACAGGAAAAAGCAAAACAGGAAGCCGAGATCGAGGATACACCGGAGATTCAGGCTGCCCGTGAGGAATTGAATGCGGCCAAGGCTCGTTCCGATGAAATGAAGGATGTCACAAATGCCGCAAGGAAAGAGTACGAGATCCGACGGGGATCGCATCAGATGAACCAGGAGATCCTGGATCTTAAGAAAAGCCAGCTGAAGTTGCACCAGGATAATCTGATGGCAAAAATGGATGAAGCGAAAAAACTTCAGGACGACGATAAGAAGACGCAAAAACAAAAGAATGAAGACTTCCTGAAACAAAAAAAGGAGGCGGCCGATGCAGCCGGAAGTGCGATCCGCAAAGCTGCTGTGAAGAGTTTCTTCGTTGGTATTGCTGATTCCGCCGCAGATTTTTCCAAGGGATTTATGGATAAGCTGACGCTTACCGTATCCGAATCGGTCGTAAAGGGCAAGGTAAAGCAGATGGAAGATGAGCTGTCCGAAAAGGAAGATGCTTACCGTCTGAAAGGAGAGACCGCGCTGGCAAAAGGCCGGACACAGCTGCAGCATGTCAAAGAGGCGCAGATGCGTGGCAAGAACAGTCCGCTCTATCAGCCGCTGCTGGCCGATGCGGCGGATGATGAAAGACGCGCCAAGGACATTCATAAAGAACGTGACGAGATCGGTAAAGAGATCGAGAAGATGCAGGAGGATCTGGCAGGCGCGCGTGTAGAAGAAAAGAAGCAACTGGAGGAACTGCATCAGAAACTGAAGGATTCCTATCATATCGATTTTGAGGCGGAAGCCAAAAAGATCGATATCAAGACCGGTGTCAATGAAGCAGCCGCACATCAGGCTACCAAGCAGATTGCGGAAGATCTGGAAAATGGAAAGGACATCGTGGATCTGCTCACCTCTCCGGCCTATACCGAGGTGGATGCGGCACAGAGGCAGGTGATCAAAGAGCAGGTCAAGCTGAAAGCTGCAGAAAAAGAACTTGAAAACGATGCAAAGGATATCGAAAAATACAGCAATGCCCTCAAAGGTCTGTTTACGCCGAAGAATATGGGGCGCGTAGAGACTGTAGTATCTGCAGCGGAGACCATATACAAGCTGTACGGAAGTGTCAAAGGCTTTATCAACGGAAAAGGCGGTTCCGGGGATCAGAACGAGGATGAGGAAGAAAAGGGTATCGCAGAAAAGATCTCGGATATGAAAAAGAAGGCTGCCGATGTCCGTAAGGGTATGATGGGCGAAGGTGAGCCGAAGGAAGACGAGCCGGGTATCGTTGACAATATCATCGCGATCACGCAGAGTATGCGGGAAGTCACGGATACGCTCTCTACCAAGATCAAGGACATCGCAGAAGAGTATGAGAACGATCTGACCACACAGCGCGGTATCAAGATCAACGCGGACTGGGAATACAATGAATTTAAAGAAATCTTTAAGAAAGAGCCGGAAAAAGCACTCGATAAAGCTTTTATTGAAGTGGCAGCCAAGAGCGAATCGGACATTGTCACGAACCAGCAGGAATCCATCCAGTATACCGAAGGCGCTATGAAAGAGACCGAAGAAAAGATGAAGGCCGCCGAGGAGGATCTGCGCAAGAAGGAAAAAGAGCAGGAAGATGTGGACAAAAAGGTGGAGGATGCCCAGAAGAAGCTGGATGATCTGATCGCTGCCGAAAAGCAAAAGAAGGCCGATGCACTCAAAGCACAGCAGGAAGAGAATGCGCGTCAGCAGGAAGCCCTGAAGCAGCAGCAGGAAGAACGGAGACGCCGGGAAGAAGAAAACGCACAGCGTGAGGCAAATGAGAGAAGGCTTGCGGAAGAAAGGGAGAGAGAAGCGGACCGGCTGCGTACATTGCACGAAAAGAACGATCCGAAGATGGAGCAGCTGCAGGATCTGCTGGACAACCTGACGGATACCAAGAACGGTTATACCGGACATGATAATACGACGGAATACGGCAAAGTGATCGACCAGCTTCAGAAATTTACAGGGGATACGGATAAGAACATTGATTTCTCCAAGGAAAACACCAAGGATCTGAAGGATGCCCTGACCGGATACTTAAATCATGTAGGTATGGATACGGCATGGCATAGAAACGGTAATGTCCGTAAGGAAAATGTACTGGCGGCACTCAATATCATCGATCCGGAAACGGCAAAGATCTTTGAGCAGCAGGCCAACAATGTCAGAAGAAAGAGCAAGCAGCTGGATCTGAACACACTGATGGAAAAAGAAAGCATAAAGCGTCCGGACGAAAAGAGACGCAACCGTCAGCCGAGTGCCCAGAGTGCTCAAAATGTAAAAAAAGAAGAGAAGCTGCCGGATCTGAACAGCCAGATCGTATCCAGGAAGTAAATCTTTCAGCAGTATGCCCCCGGAACTTTCCGGGGGTTTTTTGAATTTTTTGATTACATATTTTGATTTAATGCTTGACAAAGTCTGAAACTGGTTTATAATACAAGATAGTAATGTAAGCGCTTACAAACAAGAGAATTAAGAAAGCGCAGGCAGGGTGTTTCCGACACGAAAGGGGAAAGTTGAATATGGATCTGAATCTGAGAAAGAAAGAAGACTGCAAATTTGATGCTGTATCACTGGGCGAGATCATGCTGCGCCTGGATCCGGGTGAGGGACGTATCCGTACGGCTCGTCATTTCACCGCTTGGGAAGGCGGCGGCGAGTACAACGTGATCCGCGGCCTGCACAAATGCTTCGGGCTGAATACCGCAGTGATCACTGCATTTGCTGATAATGAAGTAGGTAAATTGATGAAGGATCTGATCGAGCAGGGCGGTGTGGACACTTCCCTGATCTATTGGAAGAAGACCGACGGTATCGGTCGTATCTGCCGTAACGGTCTGAACTTCACTGAGAGAGGTTTCGGTATCCGTGGTGCAGTGGGCTGCTCCGACCGCGCAAACACCGCGATCAGCCAGGCCACTCCAAAGGATTTTGACTTTGACTATATCTTCGGTGAGCTGGGCGTACGCTGGCTGCACACCGGCGGTATCTACGCAGCACTGTCCGAGCAGGCTTGCGAGACCGTCATCGAGGCTTGCAAGACCGCAAAGAAATACGGTACCGTGATCAGCTATGACCTGAACTATCGTCCTTCCATGTGGAGTGCCATCGGCGGTCAGGCAAAGGCACAGGAAGTAAACAAAGAAGTAGCAAAATATGTGGATGTTATGATCGGTAACGAGGAAGACTTTACGGCCTGCCTTGGTTTCCAGATCGAAGGTAATGATGCAAACTTAAAGGAACTGAATCTGGACGGCTACAAGAAGATGATCGGTGAAGCAGCAAAGGCTTACCCGAACTTCAAGGCAGTAGCAACCACACTGCGTACCGTTCGTACCGCTACCGTTAATGACTGGAAGGCAATCTGCTGGGCAGACGGCGAGATCTTTATGAGCAAGGAATACAACGGTCTGGAGATCATGGACCGTGTGGGCGGCGGCGACTCCTTCGCATCCGGTTTGGTATATGGCTTGATGACCACCGGCGATGCAGAGAAGGCTGTCAACTACGGTGCAGCACATGGCGCACTGGCAATGACCACTCCGGGCGACACCTCCATGGCCAGCAAGGAAGAAGTAGAAGGCATTATGGGTGGCGCAGGCGCAAGAGTAAAACGGTAAAGGAGAAATAGTATGAGCGCAAAGACAGATGCAGTTTTTCAGAAATTTGAAGAAGTCGGGATCATTCCCGTTGTCGTTTTGAATGATGCAAAGGATGCGGAGCCTCTGGGCAATGCCCTGATGAAGGGCGGTCTGCCGGCAGCGGAGGTAACCTTCCGTACGGCAGCAGCTGAGGAATCCATCCGCATTATGGCAGAGAAATTTCCGGATATGCTGGTAGGCGCAGGTACGGTGCTGACCATCGATCAGGTGGATCGTGCCGTGGCAGCAGGTGCAAAGTTTATCGTAGCACCGGGTCTGGATGAAGAGATCGTAAAGTATTGTCTGGAGAAGGATATCCCGGTATGCCCGGGTACCCAGACCGCAAGTGAGATGATGAAAGCCATCAAGCTGGGTCTGACCCATGTGAAGTTTTTCCCGGCAGAAAATGCAGGCGGACTGGCAATGATCAAGGCGATCGGCGCTGCACTGACTGCATTGAGATTTATGCCGACCGGCGGTATCAATGCCACCAATGTAGTAGATTATCTGAAGAATGACAAGATCTTCTGCTGCGGCGGATCCTGGATGGTCAAAGGCGATATGATCAAAGCCGGACAGTTTGCCGAGATCGAAGCAAAGGTAGCAGAAGCTGCAGAGATCGTAAAAGCAAATCGTAAATAAATAAGCCGTTATCGTTGTTAATGCAACTTCCCCCATAGAGGCCCGCTGTCACATCCGGTGAACAGCGGGTTTCTGACATTTTGAGGTAAAAGGCTCTCAATACGCCTCTTGCCATTTCTATGTAAAAGTCTTAAAATATATACTATTATTGTATGCTTTTTGAGGAGGAATAACTATGAGCGAACAAAAGATCGGAACCAAATGTGTGCAGGCAGGCTACACACCAAAGAACGGGGAACCGCGACAGATCCCTATCGTGCAGTCTACTACATTCAAATATGATACCAGCGAAGATATGGGCAAACTGTTTGATCTGGAGGCATCCGGATACTTCTATACCCGTCTGCAGAACCCGACAAACGATTATGTAGCAGCAAAGATCGCGGCTTTGGAGGGCGGCAGTGCAGCAATGCTGACTTCTTCCGGACAGGCAGCAAATTTCTTTGCACTGTTTAATATCTGTGAAAACGGCAGCCATATCGTAGCTTCCTCTTCCATCTACGGCGGAACATTCAACCTGATCAGCGTGACCATGGCAAAGATGGGCATCGATGTGACCTTTGTATCTCCGGACAGCACGGATGAAGAACTGGATGCTGCATTCAAAGACAATACCCGCGCAATGTTTGGTGAGACCATCGCCAACCCGGCACTGACCGTATTGGACATCGAAAGATTTGCAAAGGCAGCACACAGACATGGTGTGCCTCTGATCGTGGACAATACTTTCCCGACACCGGTGAACTGCCGTCCGATCGAGTGGGGTGCTGATATCGTGACACATTCTACCACCAAATACATGGATGGCCATGGTGCTGCTATTGGTGGCTGTATCGTTGATTCCGGCAAGTTTGACTGGATGGCTCATGCAGACAAATTCCCGGGACTTTGCACACCGGACGATTCCTATCATGGCATTACCTACGCTGAAAAGTTCGGCAAGGAAGGCGCCTTCATCACGAAATGTACCGCACAGTTGATGCGTGATTTTGGCTGCATCCAGTCTCCGCAGCATGCATTCTACTTAAATCTCGGTCTGGAATCCCTGCATGTTCGTATGCCGAAGCATGTGGAGAATGGCCAGGCAGTTGCCGAGTTTTTGGAGAAACATCCGCAGGTTGCCAAAGTAAATTACTCCGGCTTAAAGAGTGACCGTTACTATGAACTGGGACAGAAATACTTGCCGAACGGCGGCTGTGGTGTGGTTTCCTTTGAATTGAAGGGTGGCAGAAAGGCAGCGGAAACCTTTATGAAACATCTGAAGCTGGCAGCGATCGAAACGCATGTTGCAGACGCGCGTACCTGCTGCCTGAATCCGGCAACCTCCACCCATCGTCAGATGACCGATGAGCAGCTTGAGGCTGCAGGTATTCCGGCTGGTCTGGTGCGTATGTCCTGCGGTTTGGAAGATAAGGCTGATCTGATCGCTGATCTGTCTCAGGCACTGGATGCATTGAACTAAAAACAGAACGATATTTTATGGAAAACCGCCGTTGTAAAAGCGGCGGTTTTTTGTTAGTATGAATACAAAAAACGGCAGTCCGTTATGGGCTGCCGTTTTTGTTCTATATCAGTTTATTCCCACCAGTAGAAAGGTTCGTCCGTATATTCCATATTTTCAATCTCAAATTTGTAATCCTTCGAAACCAGATCAAAGGTAAGACACTGGCCGGATTTGGAGAACATCTGCGTATAGCAGTGGATACAGTCCTTATCCAGATCTGCGTAGTAGACCAGAATATCTTCCGCGTCGGTATCTTCATAATACCAGTTGTTGATCTGGTCCTTTTCCGCAACCACGTCACAGGAGAATCCGTTCTGCGCAACCTGTACGGAAAGTGTATCTTCTGCCGTCTTCTTATATGCGATGGTCAGGCATCTCGCTCCATTCTCTCCGGTTGCCAGCGGAAGGGGTTCTTCTTTGTATTCTTCAAACTCGCCATCCCAGAAAAAGAGCCACATATCTCCAAATTCCAACGGATCGGTACTGGTATCATAAGTCAGTGTGAATAACACTTCTACTTCGCCGTTATTGTTCAGATCACCAGCCTGTACATGCGGGAATCCGGTGTTCCATCCCTCCGGTACTTCCAGAGTGCGGCCGTTGCCAAATTCAATCCGGTAAGTGGCCAGATCCGAATCTGCAGTATAGCTGCGGTATACGCGATCGGTCGCCCCATCCCCGTCATAGTCGCAGCCTGCGAATTCGTCCCACCAGGTGTACTCTTTGCACTCATCGACATAGCCTTCATACTCCCACAACATTAACGGAGAGGTTTCGCTATCGTCTTCGCTCTCTGTTTCTGTCGGTTCTGTCTCGTTTGTTTCCTGCGTTTCCACTGCTTCTGTCGGTTCAGCTGTTTCCGGCTCAACCGTTTCTGCTTCTGTCGGTGCCATCGCTTCTGTGTCTGCTACAGATGCTTCCAGGACGGGTGTCTCACCATTGTCACCGGTACAAGCGGTCAAAGACGCCAGCATCATAGCGCTACCCAGTATACATGCTACAGTTTTCTTTTTCATAGTTTCTCCCTAAAATATATCATAGTATTTTTAAACCGAACAATACTATAGCGCAGATATTGTTTTTCTGCAAGTGCTGACAAGCCATTGAGACGGTTCTCCGGCTCAAAACCAGCCAGAGAACCGTCCCCGTGGCTTATTCGCCTATTAGTTCATTGACAATTATCGGGGATTCCTTTATTGTATCTCTGGATGATCGGAGAATATCCGCTGGCCGGAGTGAATGCAAATATGGTAAAAGGATTTGCCGGCTATAAGATCAGCCATTTGTTTGAAGGAGAGTAGTGTGCTATAATATTTCCTAAAGTACCCGGGAGGATTGATGGGAGCAGTCAAATGGCGAAAGTGATCGTGGGCATGTCCGGTGGTGTGGACAGTGCTGTGTGTGCATATCTGTTGAAGGCAGCCGGTTATGTAGTGATCGGCGTGACATTAAAGACATGGGTGGCAGCGGACGGAAAAGAAAGCCGCTGCTGCGAGATCGATGATGCCAGACTGGTGGCAGACCAGATCGGCATCCCTTATTATGCGGTCAACTGCATTTCGGAGTTTCAGAGATGCGTGATCGATCCCTTTGTACAGGCGTATATCCACGGCCTGACCCCCAATCCATGTATCGGATGTAACCGTTATATCAAGTGGGACCGTATGCTGGATTTTGCCAAGTCCATGCAGGCGGAGTATATCGCCACGGGGCATTACGCATCGGTGGTACAATTGGATAACGGCAGATATACCGTAAAGCAGGCGGACCATATCGCAAAAGATCAGACCTATATGTTGTATAAACTATCCCAGGAACAGCTGGCGCACACGCTGATGCCGCTGGGGAAACTGACGAAGGAACAGGTGCGGGCCATCGCGGTACAGGCAGGGATCTCCGTAGCGCAGAAGCCGGACAGCCAGGAGATCTGCTTCGTGCCGGAAGGAAACTATGCGGATTATATCGAAGAAAATGCGGAATGTGATCTGCCGCCGGAAGGCAACTTTGTGGACGAAGAGGGCAAGGTGCTGGGCCGGCATAAGGGCATCATCCACTATACCGTGGGGCAGCGAAAGGGGCTGGGCATCGCGCTCGGCGAGCCTGCCTATGTGAAGGAGATCCGGACGGAGACCAATGAAGTGGTGCTGGCACCGGACAGTTCGCTGTACAGTGATACCGTGGTGTGCGGCGAGGTCAACTTTATGAGCATCGCACCGCTGGCGGTGGGAGAGAAGATCCGCTGCCTGGCGAAGATCCGCTACCATCACACGCCACAGAGCGCAGAGCTGGAAATGCTGGACGAAGATACGGTGCAGATCCGTTTCGATGCGCCGGTACGCGCCGTCACCCCGGGACAGTCCGCGGTATTCTATGATGAAGACCACTGCGTCATGGGCGGCGGAGTGATCAAATGATTGATTTGCAAGGAGACAACAATGGCAACCTATGTGATGGGTGATATCCATGGCGAATATGATAAATTTACGGAGCTGCTGGAAAAGATCGATTTTCAGGACAACGATACGCTGTACCTGATCGGTGATGTGATCGATCGCGGACCGCACCCTATCAAGGTGCTGCAGAAGCTGATGGAGATGCCCAATGTCATACCGATCCTGGGCAACCACGAGCTAATGGCACTGCATTGTATGAAGTTTTTGATGCAGGAGATCACGGAAGAGAGCATCATGTCGCTGGATGAGGAAACACTGGATCATTTCTGGACATGGCAGCAGAACGGAAACGATACTACCCTGCACGAATTTTATCAGTTGGATGCGGAAGCGCGCCGGGATGTGCTGGACTATTTGGGCGAGTTTCTGATCTACGAAGAGCTGGAAGTGGGTGGACAAGCGTACCTGCTGGTGCATGCCGGTCTGGGAAACTTCTCGCCGGACAAGGATATGGATGACTATACCATTGATGAGCTGGTGTGGGACCGGGCGGACTTTAACGAAAAGTACTTTGATGATGTGATCGTGATCTCCGGCCATACGCCCACGCAACTGATCGAGGGTAACCCCAATCCCGGATCCATCTACCGCGCCAACAATCATATCGCTATCGACTGCGGTTCATGCTTTAAGAGCGGCCGCATCGCAGTACTGTGTCTGGATACCGGGGAAGAATTCTATTCATCAAGCAATTAGGGGCAACGAACTTTTGCTGGCTCTCCGGTGACAATTTCAGCTGGAAAAGGATTTTCGTATGAAGTTTATTCCGATCGAAGAGCTTCGGGATACATATGTTTTTGATTCGAGATCCAATTATTCCGTACCGCCGGCGATCGAAGCGTTCTTGGAGACAGATGGATATGAGGCCTGTATCCGCAGAGCCATCTCATTGGGTGGAGACAGTGATACGATCGCAGCCATTGCCGGAGGTATCGCAGAGGCATATTACGGGGAGATTCCGAAAGAGATCCTGGATAAAGGACGCTTTTTGCTGGACAGCGGATTAAAAAGTGTACTGGATGAATTCTCCGCGAAGTACTGTAAGTAAAAGGTATTTATCAAAATACCTGTCTAAATTGACAGAGGTTTCCGATTTTGATATACTCGCGATGGCGAAAGGCAAGGCAGCGGTGCCTGTCACCGTAAGTATAATAATGATTATAAATGAGGGAGAGAAGATCCAATGGGATTATTTGATATTTTCAAGAAGAACAAAGAAACGGAAGAAATAGAAGGAAACGGGAATATTATCTGGTGTGCTACCCCATTATTCATGCTGTTCTTATGTTTGCGTATTTTTTGATGTATTCGAGTGCTTCTTCCGGGCTGAGATGATACCGTTTCTCCAGCTTCTGTTGAATGATATCTGTAGAAATTCCGTCATCTATTTTGTCCTCTATAAAAACCCGGATGCCGTTTTCGCGCTCAGTCTTTTCACCTTCGGATCTGCCTTCGCGATGAGCTTTGATCACATCTAATTCGATAACCTGTCCGCCCATAACTTCATCCACCTTTCCCTGTATATTTTCCTTGTTTCGTGCTAAATTGTACGCAACCTTATGTGTTAAACTGATTATAACACTTTTTGAAAATGCCGACAACCGTCCTTCCAGCTCTTCTTTCTCCAGCCGTTCCAGGACCTGTGCATAAAAGTTGCCAAATCCGGCTAATTGTCCGGCATCTGTTTCCAGACTCGAGAACTGTTTCTCTATGTTAAAGATAAAGAATGGGATAAGAAAATACAGCCGGTTATCAAACAGATAATCAATATCAAGGTCGGTCATTCGGATGACTCTTATAGGATAACTGACTTCTCCGCCAGGGGTTCGCATTGTGATGAATGCCTCTTTCGGCGGATCCCCATCATTACGCAGCATCAGGATACAGCCAATTGGAAACTCGACAATGATCTCATCATTCATGATCCGGTTCGTATCCAACGCTATCTGAGCACCGTACTCAAACATTCGTATCAATACAGTGCCGTCGTACTTGCCGCTTTCGCATTCGTGATGGTATTTTCGACTTTTTCCGCCGGCGACAATCTCAAACATAGAATCTGTGACGCGTTTGGTTTCTGTGTGGTCATCGTTTTCAATAAAGTGTTCATTTCTCCTACGGATGATCTTTGCGCTTTTATCATAGGCAGTCCCGTGACAAAAATTCACATAATGGAGCAGAATGTCATCACATTCACTCTCCATTGTACGAAAAGCATCATCATAAGGAAATTGTGAATATAGATCTTCCATAAAACCTCCAAATGATAACTATACAACCAAACGGAACGCCTATTTTCCGCATATGGTTGTACCTATATGAACTTTTTCAACTACTGTATTATCGAAGATTTCGACGATGTGTCGCTGATCCAAGATAAAACTGCCTTCTCAAACAGAAGTCAGTATAGCACATCCGGTGAAAAAGTAAAGAGATTTTTATATTATTTTGACACGATTAAAAGAAAAGCCTTCTCTGTACTGAGGAGTGCTGCAGGATCGTCCTTAACATACTTGCAGGTTGGGGCGTTGCCATAATTGGACTGGCAGTCTATTCACAGTCGAATTGCGCACTTGCTGCGCGATTACGACTCTAAATGCTTCGAGGGATAAGGGTTTTGCCCATCGCTGCATAAGGCTTCCAAGAGAGATACGGTAATCTCTGATGACCGCATGACGCGCGAGGAAACCAAATACCGCTTAGAGAGCCGTGAGGGGGAGGTGCCTTTTGAGAATTACATCAAGATCGATAATACAAATCTTGAGCCTTCGGAAGCAGCAAAGATGATAAAAGATCGTTTTGCGCTGTCGGATATGAGGGCAGACAGACTGATGCAGCAGATTTATCTCGAAGAGGTAAGAGAAGATGAACTGAAACAGCTGCACGCAATGCAGGTAGAAAGTTTTATGCCGTTGTACGAGATCTACCGGGACGAAGGATCACCGGCGCTTGAAGCAATCGAGCGGATACGAAAGCGGGCGAAGGTCGCAAACAGGAAGTATTACTTTATCTGTGTATCGGGAGCAAGGGTTGGCGTTATAAATATAGGACACAATGACCCGAATGAACATGAGGTTTCCTTTGTAAGTCCAATCTTTATACTGCCGCGTTATCAGAACAGGGGCTACGGCTATGCGGCATTGCAAAAGGCATTTTCCATGCATCCGGAGATAAAGACATGGAAACTCGATACGATCAAGCAGGAGCCGCGAAACTGTCATCTGTATGAAAAATGCGGCTTTGTCCGTACCGGGCAGGAAGAGGTCGTGAATGAACGCCTGACTCTGGTATTCTATGAAAAACATGTGGGAGGGAACGATGAAAATGAATCATAATACGGTCTTACTTGTTTTTGATATACAAAAGGGGATAACGGATGAGCGGCTGTATGAATTTACTGATTTTATATCTGATGTGACAACATTGCTGTCAGTGGCCAGAAATAACGGGACGGAAGTGATGCTGAAGAACTGGGTGGCCGATGAAGAAAATCAGTGGATGTACGGGGAGGAATGCGTTGAACTCATTAAGAAAAGCTTCAAAACCGTGGCAGATCAATACGGCTTCACAGAAGAAAATGCACCAAGGTTTACGGCTTTTGCGACGAATGTGGAAAGACTCTGGTGGCAGCTTAACAGAGAGCATCGCCCTATGTATGGATATTACAGGGACGGCAGATTGGCCGGATATTATTCATTGTTGCTTAAGGATAACGGAGAATGCGAGCTGAACAATCTCTGCGTGGATCCTGCGTATCGTCATCAGAGTATCGGAGAAGAAGTGCTGCTGGATGCATTTGTGAGAGCAAGTGAGCTGGACTGCACAAAGATGAATATCGGGATCGTAGAAGAAAACACAATCCTGCGAAAGTGGTATGAGAGTTACGGTTTTGTGCATACAAAAGCAGAGAAATTTGATTTCTTTCCTTTTACCTGTGGGTATATGGAGAAAAAACTGCTATAATGAGTGTGCAGATAAAGCAAAGGGATCACCCGTTTGCCGGTTAGCCGCCGGAAGTGAGGACGGAGGAACAATCCGTTTGCGTATATAACAGGAGATGAAGATGATAAATCTAAGACCGGTCACAAACGAAAACTTTGATGAGATTCTTGAACTGCGGGTAAACGAAGATCAGCAGAGTTTTGTGTCTCCCAATGCGGAATCGCTGGCGCAGGCGTATGTATATTCCGAAACCGCCTGGCCTTTTGGTGTGTATGAAGAGGATATGCTCGTGGGATTTATCATGATGGGATATTACGAGGCAAAGCAGTATTATACTCTGTGGAAATTCATGATCGATCAAAGATATCAGCACAAGGGATACGGCCGGCAGGCGCTTAAACAGGGGCTAGCATTCATAAAGGAAAAGTTTGGTCCGGATGAGATCTATACAGGAGTAGCGCCGGGAAACCGGGTGGCGAAAGGCTTGTATGAGTCTGTCGGATTTGCAGATACGGGCTTCCGGGAATTCGGTATGGAAGAGATGTGTCTGAAGTACGAATGAGCTGGTAACGAACCGGGAAAACTGTAAAAATATTTATGAACAGTTTCTGAGAGGATATGTAACATGCAGATTGTAATGGCTGCAAAACAGGATAAAGAGGAAATACTGAAATTGTATAAAGCGCAGCTGGGAAGAGAGTTTTGCCCATGGACAGAGGACTATCCGGGGGAAGAAACCATAGATTTCGATCTGTCAAGAGATGCGTTATTTGTTATGAAAGCAGATGACAGGATCGTTGCGGCAATATCTCTGGAAGAAGATGAGGATGTTGACCGGCTGGAATGCTGGGATAAAGATTTGTCTCCGGCAGGTGAACCGGCGCGACTTGCAGTGCTGCCCGAAATGCAGAATAAGGGACTGGCCAGACAGATGCTGCAGCACGGAATGAAGATCCTGAAGGAAAGGGGATTTCAAAGCATTCATTTTCTGGTGAATAAACATAACAAAAAGGCGATCGCATCCTATGCTGTCTTTGGTTTTGCGATCGTCGGAGAATGCCATATGTATGAGCAGGATTTTCTCTGCTACGAAAAGATACTTGATTGAATACATGGAGAAAAAATTATGAGGATCGTTAATCTTATAGAGAACACGGAAGGAAATTCTGACTGCGTAAGCGCTCACGGGCTTTCTTTTTATGTTGAGACAAAAAAGCATAAACTGCTGCTGGATCTGGGGCCTTCGGAGGATACACTTAAGAATGCAGCGGCATTAGGGATAGAACTATCCGATGTGGATACCATGATATTGAGCCACGGGCATTATGATCATTCGGGCGGGATCATGCCGTTTACAAAGATAAATGACAAAGCGGCCATATACATGCAGGCTGCAGCAACAGATGCATATTTCGCCGATGACGGAATGGATGCGCCTGAGAGGTATCGTTACATAGGCATCGATCCGGATATTGAAAAACTGCCACAGATGAGATTTATAAGCGGTGATACCGTGATCGATGAAGAACTGGAACTGTTTACGATACAAAAAAGAAGTCATGAACTGCCATTTACAAATAAGAGGCTTTTAGTACGCAAAGGAAATGAATACATACGGGACGATTTCAGACATGAACACTATCTTGTGATACGGCAGGACGGAAAGTCGGTACTGATGTCGGGATGCGCGCATAACGGGATCCTGAGTATACTGGATGCCTATATGGAAAAATACGGAAAAGCGCCGGATGCCGTGATCAGTGGTTTTCATCTGATGAAGAAAACACCCTACCGGGAGGAAGAGATCCGGGAAATAGAGGATATCGCGAGGGAACTGAATAAGTATCCCACCCAATTTTTTACTTGTCATTGTACGGGGACAGATGCATTTGATATCATGAAAATAATCATGGGCGAGAAACTCTCCTATGTGCATTCAGGGGAAGAAATATAATATCGAATGGAGATGGAGGTATACATATGAGTGCAAAAGCTGTGCCGTCCGCTTTTCAGAGCAGAAAAGGAATTCTGACATATGGTCTTTCGTTTCCGGATGCCTATCAGGAGGCGCCTTTTCATGATCAGAACTGGCAGCTGGTGCGGGTCAGCCCGGGTAAGAAGGCGTTTCTCTGGACCTATGAGATGGAAGGGCAGCTTTGGATCAATGTAAAGGTGGATCCGGAGTGGGGGCGCTTTTGGAGAGATAAGTATAAATCTGTGATCCCCGGATATCACCAGAACAAGGATTACTGGAATACCATAATCCTGGATGGAAGCGTTCCGGATGAGGATGTTAAGCGGATGATAGCGGAGAGCTATGATCTGGTGACGGATACGCCGACGAAGCGTATCTATGAAGCAGTAAAAAAGATACCGCGCGGTAAGGTTGCCACTTATGCGCAGGTCGCGGAGATGGCCGGTAATCCAAGGATGTGCCGTGCTGTGGGAAATGCGCTGCATCGGAATCCCGATCCCGATAATATCCCCTGTTATCGTGTGGTGAACTCTAAAGGGGCGCTGGCAGATGAGTTTGTTTTCGGTGGTGCCGGCGTGCAAAAACGTCTTCTGGAAGAGGACGGGATCGAAGTAACTGGAGATCGTGTCGATCTTAAAAAATATGGTATATGAATCAAAGAAGTTTGTTGACCGTGCTGTGGTCCTCATGGAAAACCACGGGGATGGACCTGGTGGTTTTTGAAAACCATGAGGTCCGTCCCCGTGGTTTAAGTTTTTGGGATCATGTAGAGTTTACGGAACGCCGGAAGGATTCCTATTGGATCATGCAGGGATGTTTCGGAGAACTTTCACTGATAGTGCTGGGGGCTCGCGTGACAGGACCGGGAGCCGCGGAGGGGAATAGTACTATGGATAACGCAGCTATGGCGGGAGAAACCGTCAAGAAGGGCACAAATGGAAAAGATCATCGGGATCTTTGCAGCACTGATCTTGGTGACCGTGGGGGCGGCTTTTTTGATCACGGGATTTACAAGGCGGATCGGATCGCCGATGAAGCGCGGCGAAGATGCAATGGTGGAGAAAAACTATACGCTGGCGGTTGCATCCTACCGGGAGGCTTTGCAGCAGGATCCGAAGAATGTGAAGGCATACGAGGAGGGGATCGTGGCAGCCTATGAAGCGCAGGGAGACAATGATGCGGCGCTGCATATGCTGGAGAAAGGGTATGAGAACACCAGTGATGCGTCACTGGAAACCCGAATGAATACCCTGCGGGATTCCATCGGACCGGTGGTTTTGAGTGGGGGGAGCGGTACATTGCAGAATCCGGAGCTGGGAGTCGGAGAGACGGTCAGACAGCGGCAGGTGGAACTGCTGGAAAAAGCCTACGATCTGCTTTCCAAACAGGATTATGACGGTATGTGCAGTGTGGACGGCTCGTCTGAAGCGGATCAGGTGATCGCGGAATTGAAAGGAGATCATGTGATCTATATCCCGGAGGATGGCAGCCATGGAACCGGAACCGGCTGCGGGGTATATCAGGTAAGCGGCGGATATTTCTTCTATTACGGTGATTTTGTGGATGGGGAACGCGTGGGACACGGCGTGTCCTACTGGTATAACGGCAGCGGGTATGAAACCTATGAAGGGGAATGGAAGGATGACATGCCCAACGGAAACGGTACCGAGCATTTGTATTATGATTATGGCAGGTCCGTATACCGCACCGGAAACTTCAGGGACGGCGTGGAGGACGGTGATTTCAGGATATTGATCGAGGATTCCTACAGCGGCGATTCCCAGTCGGGAGAATACTATGTAAGTTACGGCCGCCCGACGGAAGCGACCGATGAATTGGATCAGATCTATCAGGAGGTGGAGGATGATCTTGCCGCCGGCAGGACGGTGGATTACCAGAAGCAGATACTTCATGATGATTATGAATACGCAAACATGTATGGCGACGAAATCATTTATGTGATCTACGATGATTATAACTACGAAACCTATTACCGCTACTCCGATCTGCTAGGAGCGCTGGGGTATCGGTAAGGAACTGATACAAAATTACTTGCATATTTGACTTGCCTTTCTGTCCATCTGCTTCATCGAAAAATCTTGATGTAGGTAAAGGGCTTGTTCGCCGGTAGTTCAGATCAGATCCATAATCTTCAGAAATCTGTCTTTATGGTCTTTATCCATCAGATCCAGTTTCCTTAGAATTTGCATGTTTATTTCAGGGATCTGTTTTTCGGAATATGTGTATTCTTCTTCAAGAAAAACATCCACACTGCATTTGAGCACATTGGCTATATTTATGAGGGCTGTAAGGGAAGGGGCGGCTCTGCCGCATTCTATATTGCTGATATGACTTGGATTTACATCTAATGCATTAGCAATGAATTCCTGTTTGATACCCAGTGCCTGACGCCGGGCTTTGATCTTCTGACCTATTGTTGCAAAATCGAGTTCACGCATTTTTCTCACCTTAATCACATTTGTTATCCGCAATTATATTTAGTTATGACTAATCTTAGGCATCCTTTTAACTATCTGATACAAAATAACATTAGTGATAACTAAAGTTACGGTAATATGATGCCGATATACATATATGAAGTGTCGGAAATTACGATTCGCTTATAATGGATCGTATAAAGATGTCATAAGGAATATGGCAGGGTTTTTGATCATGGAGGATTAGAGTATGAATATGTCAATACAGCATAATCTTGCTGCAATGAACGCCAGCGGACAATATAAGATCACCACGGGAAATCGTTCAAAATCCACGGAGAAACTGTCTTCCGGCTACCGGATCAACCGTGCGGCAGACGATGCCGCAGGCCTTGCTATTTCCGAAAAGATGCGCAGGCAGATCAAGGGGCTGAATCAGGCTTCAAGGAATATACAGGACGGGATAAGTTTTGTGCAGTCTGCGGACGGTTATCTGAATGAGATGCACAGTGTATTGCAGCGTATCAATGAACTTGCTGTACAAAGTGCGAATGGGACGAATGAGGAGACGGATCGTGCTTATCTGGATCAGGAAGTACAACAGTTAAAGCAGGAAACAAAACGGGTATTTAAGAGTGCGGATTTTAATGAAAACAAAATATGGGAAATGCCATATTTACCTGAAATTGAGTTGATCCCAGATGTGGAACCCGATATACAGGTATACAATGATGGAATGAATCCTGATGGAACGCCTAAGTGGGGTGGCGTGGAGATTAACCATGTTCGCCATACCTGGGATGAACTGGGGGTTCAGTTCAATGAAGATGGTACCTTTAAAGGTGGAACTGAGCGCAATTTGGACGGTTCAATAAAAGAAATACCGGAACAGATTATAGAGTTTCCAATAGGGGCTAATAACAGTGATTATACCGGAGATCGGGTTGTTTTGAAAATGGAAGAGGGAAAGAGACCGCCTGAAATTTCCCGAAACTATAAATGGACAGTAGAGGAAGATGGAATATATGTAAATAATAATGGACCAATAAGTTGGTCAGATGTAAGAGATGGTAAGGGAAATAGCATTTCCGAGCCGGTAGAAACGAAAGAGTATAGTTTTACATATAGCAATATGAAGATTAGTTTTACACCGGCTAAGGGCGATACAACAATCAAGGATGTTATCGAAGGTATTAAAGGTTCCACATTACGATCCTATTACACTTGGGATTTGGGAGTCAGCGCAAAAGCAGCTCCAGTACAAGCTGTTCAGACATGGGGAAAAAGACAACTTGTAACGGAGGCAAACAAAGATATTATAGACAATGACTATGTTGTGAGAGCGAATGAGAACAGGGTGACGCTTCAGGAAGAGGATGGAGAGGCTCATTTAGTTAAAAAATGGGGACATACAGAAGAAGATTTTAATGCAACCAGAGGAGCAGACGAGTTCCCGATAACAGACTGGGGGACTACAGAAGTGGATGGGAAATGAAAAGAATCGGATCTCATAACATTTGATGATGGGCTTGCATACATATATAAAGATACTGTTGGCAAGGAAGCGTATGATCTTGCTGTGGAATTTTCTTTTACTTTGGAGGATGAAACTAGCATCGATGCAGCAATACGAGCTTTGGATGGGGCAAAGTTTTCGAAGGAGTTTACAGCTCCGGGGAAATGGCTTGATCCGCGTAGTAATGACAGTAGCAAACCCGCGCCCTCGGTAAAAGTAAGTGGGGATATGAACTTTTATAAACAGAGATCATACGGAAGAGATTTTGATGATCCAAATGATATTTTGAGCGGCTCGATAACCAGAGTTTTTGCAGAGAACGATCCTGGCGGGCAGACAAATAGCGATGAAACAGTCAAAGATGAAGATTCTGAAGTTCGCATATCGCCGATAGCTGAGGTGGCAACGGAAGCCTATATTAGTGACGGTGAAGGTCATTATCGTAAATTGAATCGAATTTTGACGGGGGACGATCCGGTCAAAGCGACTACATATAATCAGGATTATATTGCTTATGCCAAGGGGCATTATGAGTATAATGGAAGTTTTCAGTCAACTGTTATGAGTGATGGGGCGAGCAATAGTGAGATTATCAAAAAGGTTACGCAACATCAGAAGGTAACAACGCAGGTTGAAACGGTTCGTTATGAAGATACAGGGGTAGTGGTTAATGAAGCGGATCTTCCGGCGGGAGCGAGGAAAGTAGAATCGGATGTACTTACTGCACCTTTTATAGAGGAAACCGTAAAAACCTCGCTAGAGAACCTGGGTAATCCGATTACGGAGTATTCCGGCGGTGGAAATGATATACTGACATTTGAAGACCCCTCTGGAGGTGGAGGTTTTACTGTTGTGTTTAACAATTCATCCGGAGATGCATCCGATTCTGTAACAATGAACATTGGCTGGCAGGCTACAGGCTATGCATCCAGAGATTTTGAATTGAATCCTTTCGAAGCACTTAGCCAGGAAGCAATCTTCAATGATATTACCCTGAATGATGTTCCGGAGCGTGAACTGTGGATTCAGTCTGGAGTGGAATCAGAATCCGGAATTTGGTTGCGTTGGACGCCTCTGAATAATACGATACTAGGGATTTCCGGTACTAATCTGCGTACGCAGGCGGATTCTGGTGCGGCAATCAATCAAGTGAAGCATGCAATGGAAAAAATCTCTTGGCAGCGATCACAATTTGGCGCATATCAGAACCGTTTGGAACACGCATATAATATCGACCAGAATACCGCCGAGAATACCCAATATGCCGAGTCGCAGATTCGTGATACGAATATGGCGGAGGAGATGGTGAAGTATTCCAATCTCGGCATCCTGGAGCAGGCCGGAACCTCTATGCTTTCACAGGCGAACCAGTCACGACAGAATATTCTGAGTCTGCTGCAATAGTATTCAGAGAATGAAAAACACATGACCCCGGTAGTGTTCTGTCGGGGTTTTAATTTTCGGAAGAAAGATCTCATTTTCTCAAAAACATAACGAACAAATCGTGAAATCTTGTATAAAAAAACGCTTGCACTCTTTTTGGAATTGTGATAAAGTCCCTTTGAAAAATGTTCGAAATAATTTGAGATATAATTGTAATATAACACCTTTCATCAGTAAAGAAAAACCGAACTAAAAGGCGGTATGAATTGTTTATTATTATCTGCATGCTGATTTCCTTTCCACAGAGCCGGTACATGCGCATTGCACCGGATTGAAAGACCTTCTGCAGACCATGGGGTCCGTCCCCGTGGTTTTTTGATAACGAAATTAAGATACGGTCGCTTTTGATGGCAATGTATTGAAAACAAGGATGAAATATGAATGCGATCATCATTAATATCAGCGGCAAACACGATGTAGCGAATTCGACGAATGGATTGATCCGAATGCTGACCGATCTGTTTGACAATCGAATGGACGGAATGGAAAAGGTTGAGATACTGGAAGCATACGGACTGGAGCTTACCAAAGAGGTGAAAAGCGAGGTGACGAATATGTGTACTTATGCAACGGCAATAGAGAATAAAGGGATAGAAAAAGGAATTGAAGTGGGCAGGACAACCGGACAAAATGACCTTGTAGAAGCAATCCGGCGTTTGAGAGAAGGCGAAAGCAGAGAGGAACTCCTGGCATCAGGCCTGGATGAGCATACGGTAGACCTGGCGATGGTGGTTAAGTAGGCATGAAGCAAGCGCTGGTTATGGGGCAGCCCCTAATTAAGTGTAAAAGGTGGTGCCATTATTATGATAGGAGTTGTAAAAAGATGACGATCAGTGACAGGGTTTTTGAAAGATTACGCGAAATACATATGACGCAGAAAGAGTTTTCGGAAGCGACCGGGATTGCGCCCAGTACGATCAGTGAGTGGAAGAGCAAGCGTACCAATCCGACTTCGGAAAAGATCATGATCATCTGCAAGGTTTTGGGAGTGACTCCGGAGTGGATATTATCGGGAATCGGGAAAACAGGGGAGCGTGGGAACGAGATCCCATGGTATGTGATCGATAAGGAATCGGATATGGGCATTTTGATCGAGGAGTATCATAAAATGGACGAAAAGCAGAGAGATCGTCTGTTGGGATATATAGAGGCGATGCGTCATATGAAGAGCTGACAGGCTTTTCTTTTGTCTCAATATTCGTAAAAATGAAATAGTATTTATATAAAAACACATAATATTATACAGAAGGGAACGCAATGGCAAGAAAAAAGAGGATATGGTATCCCGGAGCAACCTATCATGTGATCTGCCGGGGCGCCGGCGGCGATTGTGAAAAGGCGGCAGCGGTGATATAATGGCACGGTCGGGGGGCTTAATTATCTTTTCATTATCTACTGTCAGGACAGGAGGAAGACAAAATGATTGGAGATATGACAGTGATCATGCTATCGGCGGCAGTTTTTCTGGCGTTGATCCTGTATATCGCATTGGAGCAGGAACAGAGAGAAAAGGTTACCGGGGCCACATTTTTCCTGGCATATTATTCCATGGCAAGTAATGTAAATGTGATCCTGAAACTGATGGCGGAGGCCGGTGCATAGGATTCCAAAGGATCAGGCCTCGAATCCTATTTCGGATCCTGCATTTATTGCCAGTTTGATACAGCCCATGATGCCCTGGTCGTCGTGGAGGCTGGCCGGGACGATATAGTGATCCATGTTTTGAAGCAGCGGGGTGATGACATAGTCATTCAGCTGCTTTTTTACTTCTGCGCGGATGAGGTCAAAGAGCTGCATCTGGTGCATCACGCCGCCGCCCAAGATGATGCGTTCGGGTGAAAGGGTCAGGATCAGGTTGACGATGGCCTGACCGATATAGTAGGCTTCCAGTTCCCACACTTTTTGGTGATCGGCCAGATCTTTTCCTTTGGCACCCCAACGGGCTTCGATCGCGGGGCCCGCAGCCATGCCTTCCAGACAGTTCTTATGAAAAGGGCATTTGCCCGGATAGGGATCGGAGGAATGTGGCCGCATCAGCATATGCCCCAGCTCCGGGTGCAGCATGCCATGCAGCAGGCGGCCGTTGGTCATCACACCGCCGCCGATGCCGGTGCCGATGGTGATATAGACCACATCGCTCAGCCCTTTGGAGGAACCGTAGGTCACTTCTCCCAGCAGTGAACCATTGACATCGGTATCAAATCCGATGGGCACCTCAAGAGCCTCCCGGAAAGCGCCGATGATGTCATAGTGTGCCCAGCCTTTTTTTGGCGTGGTGGTGATATATCCGTAGGTGGCAGATCTCGGGTTCAGATCCAGAGGACCGAAGCAGGCTATGCCCAGCGCGGCGATGTCTTTATCCCGGAAATAGTCAATGATCTCAGGAACCGTTTCCTCCGGATGCCTGGTCGGGATCGATACCTGATCCAGAATATGTCCGTCTTTTTCGCCGATGGCGCACACCATCTTGGTGCCGCCGGCTTCCAATGCGCCGTAAATCATCCCACTTATCCGCCTTTCTGATCTAGCCGGAGAACCGTCCCCATGGCTTGTTTTGACAAACAGCAACTGCTACTATATAATATTAGCAGTTATGCTTACTAAAGAAAAGGGGCAAATTCCCGGAGGGGTTTCAATATGATATCCATCACGCAGAAGGTAAAAGAAGACCCGTATCGACTGGGGTTTCACCTGATGCCGCCGACCGGCTGGATGAACGATCCGAACGGTCTGTGCGAATTCGAGGGAAAATACCACATCTTTTTTCAATATGCACCGGAAGATGCCCATGGCGGGCGGAAACAGTGGGGACATTATATCAGTGATGACCTACTGCATTTTCGATTTGCGGGTAGCGCGGTATTGCCGGACAACGCCGCAGATCAGGATGGTGCTTTTTCCGGATCGGCGCTGATCGAAGACGGCGAGATGTTGCTGTACTATACCGGCAATGTGGAACAGCCGGGAGACTATGACTATATCCATACGGGGCGCGAGTCCAACACGATCATGCTGCGCAGTAAGGATGGCATGGAGTTTTCGGAAAAACAGGTGCTGCTGACCAATGCGGATTTTCCGAAGGAGTACACCTGCCATATACGCGATCCCAAAGTATGGAAGCAGGGAAATGCCTATTATATGGTTCAGGGCGGACGCATGCAGGCGGATGCGGCTTCCGGGGAGGAGGATCCCGGGGATCGTGGTGCGGTCATCGTGCTGAAGGGCAAAGATGCGGAGCATTTCCGTCCGGTCTACAGCATCACTACGGAAAAGCCCTTTGGCTATATGTGGGAGTGTCCGGATTATTTTGAATTGGATGGGAAAAAAGTTCTGAGCTGTTGTCCGCAGGGACTGCCGCAGCAGGACTATAAATGGCAGAATACCTATCAGGCAGGCTATTTTATGCTGCCGCCCTATTTTGATATTGCCGATCCGCAGGGATATGGTTTTGGCTTTGACGGTACGGCAGAGGGAGCACACTATCTGCTGGAGGATCCGGAGGGGAGCTTCCGGGAGTGGGACTACGGCTTTGATTTCTATGCGCCCCAGACCTTTACTGACCACTTGGGACGGCGGTTGTTGATCGGCTGGGTCGGCATGTTTGATGCGGACTATGACAATCTGCACACGACGGAGCGCGGCTGGCAGCATGCGCTGACGGTACCCCGGGTACTGACGGCCTGTGAAGACGGCATTAAGCAGTGGCCGGTGGAAGAGATCGATCGTCTGCGTCGTGGTGTGCGTATGACGGAGCGTGCCAATGTGATGCTGCAGCTGCCTACCCGGAAAGCGGATATCATGATCGAAAAAGCACCCGGAGAAGGGTACTCCGGCAAGATCTTTTTCGAGAAGGCCCGGGAGATGGATGTGGTGGGCTACGAGATCGGTGAGGATCGCAAGCTGCATGAGTATGTTATGCTGTTACGGCTTTGGGTGGCGGCATGGTCGGTGTTTGAGATTTCCATAGAAAGTGTGGATGGCGCTCCGGATACCTTTGTACTGCATCTGATCATTGAAGAGCAGCCGGGCAGGGGGCGCAAGGAGCGAAAGGTGCGGCTGAAGGATTTCCGTTCCCTTCGCGTGCTTCTGGATACTTCCCTGGCGGAGATCTATGTGAACAACGGAGAGCAGGTGATGACCACGCGCTTCTATGTGGAAGAGGAAGTGGCCAGAAACGCATACCGTCTGCAGGTGGGACCGCCGAGAACCAGGGTGTGGGATATGAAGGAAATGCGGGTTGCTTATGAGTGATATGCAACAGATACAAGGAAAGAGCATCGGTCGGGGGATCGCCGTAGGCCGCATGCTCTTTTATAAAAAGGGCGGAAGGCAGATCCGGCGGACCTACCGGGAAGACAGTGATGCCGAGCTGAAGCGGTTGGCAGATGCGGTGGAGGTGGCGGATGCGCAGCTGAAAGCGCTTGCGGAGCAGGCGGCGCAGACGGCCGGAGAAGAAAATGCTGCGATCTTTGAAGCGCACCGCATCATGCTGCGGGATGAGGAGTTGCATGCTTCCATCCGGGAGATCATCCAAAGCGCAAAGGTGTCTGCGGAGTATGCCGTATTTGTTGCGGAAGAGCATTTTTCCGAGCAGCTGTCGTTATTGGATGACGAATATGTGCAGGCCAGAAAGGCGGATGTGCAGGATGTGTCCTGGCGGCTGATCCGTATCCTGAACGGTTTTGAAGAGATGCAGGAGTTGAAGGAACCGTCGATCATCGTGGCCGAAGACCTGACACCCTCCGAGACCATACAGTTTGACCGTTCCCTGATCCTGGGCTTTGTGACCACGCAGGGCTCCGCAAATTCACATACAGCGATCCTGGCAAGACAGATGTCTCTGCCGGCGGTGTGCGGTGTATCCGTGGATCCCGCATGGAACGGCCGGATGGCGGTAGTGGACGGTGACAGCGGTCTGGTGCTCATTGATCCGGATGAGGAAAACATCGAAAAGAGCCGGCAGCGGAAACGGGAAGAAGCGCAGCTCCGGGAACGCTTACAGCAGCTCAAAGGCAGACCGGCCATCGCAAAAGACGGACGACACATTGCGATCTATGCCAATATCGGCAGTGTGGAGGAGGCCATAGAGGCAAAAGAAAATGACGCGGAGGGCATCGGCCTGTTCCGCAGTGAGTTTCTCTATCTGGAAGGGCGGGATCTGCCTTCCGAAGAAAAACAATTGCTTGCCTACAAAGCTGTGGCAGAAATTATGGAGGGCAAGCCGGTGGTGATCCGTACGCTGGATCTGGGGGCCGACAAGCAGGCGAGATATCTGGAGCTTGGTCAGGAGGAAAACCCGGCTATGGGATACCGCGCGATCCGCATCTGTCTGGACCGGCCGGAGATCTTCCGTACGCAGCTTCGTGCGATCTACCGGGCTTCTGTCTATGGCAGTGTGGCGATCCTTTTTCCGATGATCATTTCTATAGAAGAAGTGCGTCAGTGCAAGCGGCATATCGCTGAAGTGAAGGCAGAACTGAAAGCGGAGAACATACCCTATCGTGAGGATGTGCAGATCGGTGTGATGATCGAAACACCGGCAGCAGCCCTGATCAGTGATCAGCTGGCCGGAGAGGTCGATTTCTTCAGTATTGGGACCAATGATCTGGCGCAGTACACACTGGCCATTGACCGTACCAATGCACGGGTGGAAGCCCTGGCGGATATGCATCATCCGGCCGTGCAGACGCTGATCCGGCAGACCGTCGAAAACGGGCACAAAGCCGGCATTCGCGTGGAGATCTGCGGTGAGCTGGCGGCGGATACCGGCTATACAAAAACTTTTCTGGATTATGGTGTGGATACCCTGTCCGTATCGTCACCTTATGTGCTGGCGATCAAGGATGCCGTGATCCACGCGGTATCCTGAGAGGAGGAGCTATGAAATTTCACTTAAAAGATCTGATCAATTACCGCGATATCGTAGTGCAGTGCCATGATAATCCGGATGCGGATGCCCTGGCCAGCGGCTTTGCCCTGGTATGGTATCTGAAAAAACAGGATATTGATGCGCGCTTTGTCTATGGCGGCGAAGCTGAGGTGAAAAAAGCCAATCTGCTGAAGATGATCGATGATCTGCAGATCACGGTGGAACATATCACGGAGCTGGCGGAGCCGGAGCTTCTGGTCACGGTGGACTGTCAGTACGGCGAGAGCAATGTAACAAAGTTTGATGCGGAAAATGTCATAGTGATCGATCATCACCGGGTGAGCGGGGAACTGCCGAATCCTTCGGATGTGCGCAGCAATTACGGTTCCTGTTCTACGGTGCTTTATGAGCTGCTCACGGCAGAAGGTCTGGACATCAACGAAAACAAGCGTCTGGCGACCGCATTGTACTATGGGCTGATGACAGATACAGACAATTTTTCTTCGATCTTTCATCCGGCAGACCGTGATCTGCGGGATATGGCGAAATATGATGAGAGTAACATATCGGGCTTTCGTAGTTCCAATCTGTCCAAGGAGGAACTGGGCATCGCCGGAAGGGCGCTGCAGAATGCGATCTACAACGATACCTACCGCTATGGCGTGATCGAGACAGACCCCTGCGACTCCAACATACTGGGGTTGGTGAGCGATATGCTGCTGGAGGTGGACGGCGTGGACACCTGCGTGGTCTATGACTTGCTGGATGCCGGCGTGAAGATCTCCGTGCGAAGCGGTACGATCACGACCAAGGCAAGTGAGCTGGCCAAATATCTTGCGGAGGATATGGGCGGTGGCGGCGGACACCTGACGAAAGCCGGCGGATTTCTGAAAAAGGATCTGATCGAAAAGAAGGGGGTCGCCTATACTTCTGAAGCCATCCGGAAGATGCTCTGCGACCGCATGGAAAAATACCACAGTGAGAGTGAGATCGTGTATGCGGGGCAGAAGGAAGAAGACATTTCGCAGTATCAGCACTACACCAAGATGGAGGTGTCGGTGGGCTATGTAAAAGTAACAGATCTGGCAGCAGCCGGTACCGAGATCATGATCCGTACGCTGGAAGGTGATGTGGATGTGACCGTGGAAGACGATCTCTACATCATTTTGGGTGTGGACGGTGAGATCTATCCCTGCCGGGAGAAAAAGTTTGCTTCCAGCTATCGCATAAGTGACGAACCCTATGTGTATCCGGGCGAATATCCGCCGGTGGTGGTGGACAATATCGGCGGCGAACGCATCCCGGTCCTGCCACAGGCACACAGCTGCGTGGCGATCGGCGGCACCGGTATCTATGCAAGACAGCTGGATCACCGGATGAAAGTCTTCACCACCTGGGATCGCGAAAAGTACTATCTGGGCGTGGAGGGCGATTTTCTGGCGGTACGCGCCGATGACCTTACGGATATCTATATTATCGCGAAGAGTATCTTCGAGCGGACATATAAACCGGATTGATGCACCTTGTCTTCCCCTTGTTTTTTTAAAAAGTGGCTTGATTAGCCACTTTTTTTGTGCTAGTATATGGAACGGTTTGCGAAAAAACTTAAGTTTTTTAGGGAGGACATTATGCATAAGGATAAGTTAAAACCAATGCTCTTCAGTACTATGAAGAGTTATAACGGCAAGCAGTTTGTGACCGACCTGATCAGCGGTCTGATCGTAGCGATCATTGCGCTTCCGCTGTCTATCGCACTGGCACTGGCCAGCGGTGTGGGACCGGAGGAAGGTATCTATACCGCCATCGTAGCCGGTTTCATCATCTCGTTCTTAGGCGGCAGCCGTGTGCAGATCGCCGGACCGACGGCGGCGTTTGCGACCATCGTAGCCGGGATCGTGGCCAAGAGCGGTATGGAAGGTCTGATGCTGGCGACCATCGTAGCCGGAGTGTTGCTCATCCTGATGGGTGTGTGCCGCCTTGGTGGACTGATCCGATTCATTCCTTATACAATAACGACCGGTTTTACTTCCGGTATCGCCGTGACGATCCTGATCGGACAGATCAAAGATTTTCTGGGACTGACTTATCCGAAGGGAACAGCGACCATCGAAACCATCGATAAATTAAAAGCGATCGCGTTCAATATTTCCACAACGAATTTATCCGCACTGCTGGTCGGTGTGGTATGTCTGGCGATCCTGATCGTATGGCCGAAGGTAAGTGAGAAGATCCCCGGTTCCCTGATCGCCGTGATCGTGGGTATCCTGATGGTGAAATTTTTAAATCTGCCGGTCAATACCATCGGCGATCTTTATACGATCCGCAGTGGCCTGCCGACTTTCCATATGCCGGTGTTCTCTTTCCAGGCGATCCGTGAGGTATTCCCGGACGGCTTCACCATTGCGATCCTGGCAGCCATCGAGTCCCTGCTTTCCTGCGTGGTGGCAGACAGTATGATCAACTCCCATCATCGTTCCAATATGGAGCTGATCGCACAGGGCTGTGGTAACATCGGATCCGCGTTGTTTGGAGGTATCCCGGCGACCGGCGCCATCGCCCGTACTGCAGCAAACATCAAAAACGGTGGTCGTACACCCATCGCCGGTATCGTACACGCTTTGGTACTGATCCTGGTGCTGGTGGTACTGATGCCGTATGCCGCGCTGATCCCGATGCCGACCATCGCAGCGATCCTCTTTATGGTAGCTTACAATATGTGCCAGTGGCGTACTTTTGTACACCTTTGCAAAACCGCACCGAAAAGTGATATCATAGTACTGGTAACCACCTTTGGCCTGACCGTGGTATTTGACCTGGTGGTTGCTATCGAGATCGGTATGCTGATGGCGGTACTGCTCTTTATGAAGCGTATGAGCGAAGAGAGCCAGATCACCGGCTGGAAGCGTTACGATATGGAAGATGACCCGGACGGAACGATGCTGAAGCCGATCCCGGCCAATGTGCGTGTATATGAGATCTCCGGACCGATGTTTTTTGGTGACGCAGACCGTATCGCGGCCATCAGTTATAAGGAGACTACCAAGGCCATCATCCTGCGTATGCGTGGTGTGCCTGCACTGGATGCGACGGCCATGCATTCCCTGAACCAGTTCCATGATAAATGTAAGGAGCAGGGCATCCGTCTGATCTTCTCCCATGTGAATGAGCAGCCGATGCGTACAATGGAGAAAGACGGTTTCATCGAAAAGGTGGGTAAGGAAAACTTCCGCCCGCACATCGACGATGCCATCGCGTGGTCCGGCGAAGTGGTGAAACAGAACAAGGAGTGATCATTTTGTTTGGATATGTACAGATCCGAAAAGCAGAACTAAAGATGAAAGATTATGACATGTACCGCAGTTTTTACTGCGGTCTTTGTCATGTTTTGGAGGAACGATACGGCATTAAGGGGCAGGTGACGCTGACCTATGATATGACTTTTCTGGTGATGCTGCTGTCGTCTTACTGTGAAAGTGAAGTGGTGAGCGCAAAGCGGCGGTGCCTGATGCACCCGGCAAAGACGCATACGGAGCGGGTGAGCGAAATGACGGCTTACGGTGCTGATATGAATGTGCTGCTTTCGTACCTGCATTTTGTGGATGATAAGGAAGACGAGAACAGCATAAAGGCCACCGGCGGGATCGCGCTCTACCGCGGAGCTTATCAAAAGATCAAAGACCGGTATCCGGAGCAGTGCCGGCAGATCGTAAGAGCCTTGCGTTGCTTGCGCCAGATCGAGCAGCGGGACAGTGGTAGTGAAGAAGATCTGCAAAAAGCGGCGGATGCCTTCGGCGGGCTGATGGTGGCACTTTTTTCCTATGATGCCAAAGATCCCATGCTGCATACCCTGCAGGGGCTGGCGTATCATCTGGGGCGGTATATCTATATTATGGATGCCTTTGATGACCTGGCGGAGGATATCGAAAAAAACCGTTACAATCCGCTGAAAACATTGTATAATAAAAAGCTGTATGATGATCCGGCGGTCGAGAAGCTGTTGTTTGACGAGGCAGCAAAGGCGGCAGCGTATTTTGAAAAGCTTCCTTGTCTGCAGTATCAGGATATCTTAAGGAACATCCTGTATGCGGGCATCTGGAACAAGTGGGACAAAAAGCATGATACCGCGTCGGATGAGGGGAAAGTGAGGGTAAGAAGGAAATAATGTATAATAAAGATCCCTATGAAGCAATGGGGCTGGCACCTACCGCCAGCGATGATGAAGTGAAGAGCCGGTACCGGGAACTGATGCGCAAGTATCATCCGGACAATTATGCGGGCGCGGATCAGACGCTGGTGGAACTGGCAAACGAGAAATTTACGGATGTGCAGGCGGCTTATAACGAGATCATGGAACGCCGTTCTCTGGGAGATTATACCGGCGGAGCCAGAGGCCAGCGTAACAGCGGAAGCTATAACAACAACTCCTATGGCAATCAGGGCACTTATGGAAATCCGGGGAACTACGGCAACCCGGGCCAGGGTGGCTATGGTGGTCAGGGAGGCTACGGCGGCCAGGGCAGTTATGGCGGAAACCAGCAGCCGTACCAGCGCAATTACCAGAACTACGGCAACTATTACGGACGTCCGACGCGCTATACCGGCGGTGATGGCTGCGGTACCGGCAATCTTTGCTGCGATCTGTGGTGTGTGGACACAATGTGTGAGTGTATGGGGGGCGATCTATGCGGCTGTATGTAAAGAATATTGCTGTTGCCGGTATGATCACGGCTCTGACAACAGTTCTTCTTTATCTGACCGCCATATTGCAATGGAATACGATTTTTTTGCTGGCCTTAGCGGCTTATCTGGTGGGAACGCTCAGTCATCTGACCACGGCAAGATATGCTGTGGCGGGGATGGCGGCAGCCGGGATCCTGTCTTTTTTGTTTGCTCCGGTAAAAACATATGTCCTGATTTATCTGCTGCTGGCAATCTATGTGATCGTAGCGGAAGCGGTCTGCAAAGCAAGGAGCAAGGGGAACGCGCTGTCCCGGGGAAAAGAATGGGGGATCAAGGCTCTGGTCTGGCATGCCTTGGTCGTGACCGGAGGGCTCCTGGCCGTTTTCTGTTTTTCTCTTTTGACCGGCACCACCAAGAGCGAGATTTTTTTCCCGCTCTCTTCCATGCCGCCCGGAGCGCATGATAGTCAGGTCAGTGCATTGCAATCGGTCTTCTATATCTTTTTTTCCGAGCCGGTATCGGAGTTTAACACCCCCGAAATCCTTTTCTGGATCGGGCTGGTGCTGGCAGCGGACATTTTCTGGATCATTTTTGACCGCGCCTACCTCGTTTATGGACGTCTCGTAAATCTGCGACTGCCTTCCTGAGGATCAGTCGCAGATGATAATAGGAGAAGTTTTTCTGCCGGAGCAGTTCTTGCGATTCGGTTGTTTTTTCATATCAAAGCCCGCAGATCCAATTTCGGGCGTTTTATTATCCATAAACAATACAGACTGTGACTGGAATACATTTTCCAGAAGCCATGCAAGGTATCGATCAATAGCGCAGTGAACAGGATGACGGCGGCCGGAGGAATGATTTCCGCCGGCAACAGAGTGATCGCCCCCATGATCTCCGGAAAACAGTAGGTCATAAAATTCTCAATGATATACGCAAACCCGAGACTTGTAGGCAGGGAGGTATATCTGGTCAGATGCATTGGTATCCAGCTGTAATCCCAATAGATGACGCCGGTGATTTTTTCCGTGGCGGTACCGAGCATGATCTCTCCGATACTGACGGTAAAAAAGGCGAGCACAAAATAGATCTCACGGTCGGTAAAACGGTCGCTCACGATAGGTAAATTCACATCGGAAGGTGTTCCGAACATAAGATAAAAATCGACCATAAGGATACCATACCCCAAAAGAAAGGGGAGCGTCATATTGCGGTTATCCATGTAACCCTTGGTCAGGAGAAGCCACGTGTTTTCGATCGCGAATCCAACGAAGGAGATAACTACTGCCGCGAGCATCAATTCAAAGATTCCATATTTCATACTTGCATTGCCTCCTTTCCGGTGTTATACTTGACTTGTGTTTACAAGTGTAACACAAGAACAAGTGTCAATCAATCGGACGCCTCTCGGAACTGACAAGATTGACAAAAGTGACAAGAGGTAACAAAATCAGCAGATTTGTAACATGGAGGTGAAGTTTGTGAGCGAGAAAGTGGAATCCTTAACGGAATTACAAAAAAAGGAAATACTAAGGATGAATAATAAGGAATCCAACCAGCTGACGCGTGAATGTCTGCAGCTTGCGCTGATCCACCTGATGGCAGAACAGCCTTACGAAAAGATCACGGTCAGTGAGATCGTACGTCGTGCAGGGGTATCCAGAACAGCGTTTTACCGTAACTATACGGACAAAGAAGATATTTTGCACGAGATGGGCGGAAAGCTGATCGATATGATTTCCGAACTGACGGACAAACCGGAGTTGTTTAAAGATTCCCGAAACTGGTTTGAGAATGTGTTCCGGCTGATGCGGGAAAACAGGGATGTCCTTACATTGCTGGATAAAGCGGGGATACAGCAGGAATATCTCTTTTCCGGAAGATCGATCGTGGAAACTTTGTATCCGGCAAAGGATACCGAGGACAAATACATCAAACTGGCAGCAGAAGCGGCTTTTTACCAGATCCTCATTACATGGTTTCGGGAGGGGATGCAGGAGAAAGAAAGCTATATGGCGGATATCTGCATCGAAATCTTTGATAATATCCTGAAAAAACTGGATCATACATAACCGTGTTTGCAGACAGGACGTTTTTCTACAAAGAAGAGACATAAGAAAAAGGAAGTGACAACATGAGTGCAAAGACAGAACCAAACCAGAAAGACATTACCGGCGTAAACTTCAATGAAAAGGGGGAGGAGAAGCAGCCGTTCATGATCCGGGTGGCAACCTTT
>JAFXQR010000071.1 GCA_017526985.1 Lachnospiraceae bacterium | reverse complement strand
TCCGTAACCGAGCTGCAGCGTTTCAGCAAGGAGAAAGGTGAGTGCCTGATCCTGCACGGTCGTGAGTATCCGTTCATCACCTATATGGCTGATATCGACCAGTATCCTGCATTCTCCAACTACAAGGTAGTGCCGATCCCTCCGATCGAGATCAAGTCGCCGCCTACCTTCGATGTTATCAAGTTTACGACGAAGTTCGCGTTCATCGCAGACGGTGTGCCCTTCGCTAATCCGGACTAAAAAAGAGATACGAAAAAGTCCTCGGTATTCACATACCGGGGACTTTTTTATTGGCTGATGAGGTGTATTTTTATGAGTTCGCTGCTTCCTTCATACTCTTTACATACTCTCCTACTGGGCCGGCGGACTCCTTACCGTGCTCAGCGATAATACGTACGATCGCAGAGCCTACGATCACACCATCCGATACCGCTGCCATCTCCTTTGCCTGCTTGGGATTGGAGATACCAAACCCGATGGCACAAGGAATATCGCTGTAGCTACGCACCTTCTCGATCATGGCTGTCACATTTGTGGTGATAGTCTCACGCACACCGGTAACGCCCAGAGACGATACACAATACAGGAAGCCCTCAGCACTTTTTGCGATGCGCTCGATACGCTCCTCAGAAGTGGGCGCGATCATATTGATCAGATCGATGCCGTACTCCTTGCATGTTCCGCGGATTTCATCGCTCTCTTCAAAGGGCAGATCCGGAATAATGATACCGTCGATACCGCAATCCTTGCAGTTTGCCAGGAATTTCTCATTTCCATAGGAAAACACCGGATTGTAATAGGTCATAAACACCAGCGGGATCTGCGTCTTTTCCCGTACCCGCTTCACCATGGCAAACAGATCATCCGTTGTCACACCACCGGAGAGCGCTCTCTCATCAGCTGCCTGGATCACGACGCCTTCCGCGATGGGATCTGAAAAAGGTACACCGATCTCGATCAGATCCGCTCCGTTTGCCTCCATTTCGAAGATCAGTTTCTCGGTGATTCCGATATCCGGATCTCCGCCCGTCAGAAACGGGATAAATGCTTTTCCATTCTCAAATGCTTTCTTTATTCTACTCATAGATCTGCACTCCTCTGTATCTTGCAATTGCCGCTACATCCTTGTCACCGCGTCCGGAAACCGTGACGACGATGATCTTGTCTTTCCCCATGGTCGGTGCCAGTTTTCTCGCATACGCGATGGCGTGTGCACTCTCTACCGCCGGAATGATACCCTCGGTGCGTGAGAGATACTCAAATGCTTCCACCGCTTCCACATCCGTAATGGGCACATACTGTGCACGTCCGGTATCGTGGAGCATAGCGTGTTCCGGTCCGATGCCCGGATAATCCAAACCTGCGGAGATGGAATACACTTCATCGATCTGGCCATACTTGTTCTGGCAGAACAGGGACTTCATACCGTGGAAAACGCCCAGACGGCCGTTGGCGATGGTTGCCGCATTTCTCGGGGTATCTGCACCCTCTCCGGCCGCTTCACAGCCAATCAGCTGCACTTCCTTGTCACCTACAAACTCATAAAAGCTGCCCATAGCATTACTGCCGCCGCCCACGCAGGCGATCACGGCATCCGGAAGACGTCCTTCCTTTTCCTTCAGCTGCTCCTTGATCTCCTTACCGATGATCTTCTGGAAATCACGCACGATGGTCGGGAAAGGATGCGGCCCCATAACGGATCCCAGCACATACAGGGTATCATCCATACGTCCTGCCCACTCACGCATTGCCTCATTTACGGCATCCTTCAGCACCTGGGTACCGCTGGTCACTGCGTGTACTTTAGCTCCTAAAAGCTCCATACGATACACATTCAGTGCCTGACGGTCGGTATCGATCTTCCCCATAAAGATCTCGCATTCCAGTCCCATCAGCGCTGCTGCCGTTGCCGTTGCCACACCATGCTGTCCCGCACCGGTCTCTGCTATGACTCTGGTCTTGCCCATCTTCTTGGCCAACAGCACCTGTCCCAGCACATTGTTGATCTTGTGGGAGCCGGTGTGATTTAAATCCTCACGCTTCAGATAGATCTTTGCCCCGCCCAGATCCATTGTCATCTTTTCCGCATAGTACAGACGGGAAGGTCTGTCCGCATACTCGCTGTACAGCCGGTTCAATTCTGCCTGAAACTCCGGATCCTTCTGTGCTGCCAGGTAAGCTTCTTCCACTTCCTTCAGCACCGGCATCAGTGTCTCCGGCACATACTGTCCGCCGAACTGTCCAAATCTTCCTTTCTTCTCCATTTTGATCCCTCCTATTTCTTTCTACTCTATTCTGCAAAGATAATTATGTACGCATAAAAAAATACTCTTGCCCTATTATAGGACAAGAGTATGAATGCTCCTGCGGTACCACCTATATTGATCGTCGGAATGATCCTTTGATCCGCTCACTTCACGCACCATCATGCGCTTCTCCCTGTAACGTGGGATTCTACGTCAGCTGCTAATCAGTATCTCACCTTTGCTGCTGCCCTCACGGGTCCATTCCTTCTTTGTCCGCCTGCCGTTTCCCACCATCCCGGCTCTCTGTGAGACGTTGCCTCCGAAGTACTTACTCCCGATCAACGGTTTTCTTTATATCACTAGATTGCATTATATGCGGTTTTGTTTCAAAATGCAAGCACTTTTTTACTCAGGCTTCTTCGGCCCAGATCTTCTTGTTCAGTGCTTCATCCTGCTTGCCGATCATATCCAGCACTTCTTTTGCCTTCTGCTGCTCTTCGATCGCACGATTCTCGTCTTTGATGAGCAGTTCCAGACTACCGGAAATGGTATCAATGTTGTTCTTGAACTCTTCTACCATCTGTGCTGTACGCTGCTGCGCTACTTTGATGACCTCTTCTTTATATGCAATAAACTGCTCTACGGTCTGCGCATTGAACGCACGCTCCAGGTCGCGTTTGTAAGCCTTCTTATCCATCGTGTTAAAGATCAGGATCGCCTTCTGCTCGTTGATGTAATCGTTCATCTTCAGAGCTCCGATCTCTGAGGGCGGGATCTCCGTATCGGAAATGTTTGCGATACGACGGATCAGCCCTTCGTCAATACCTTTATATTCCTTGATCTTCTTAACGATGATGTTCTTCAGTTCCTGTACCTGTGCCGCCAGAATATCGCCGCGGATACGCTTATAATAATCATCGATCTCCTGCAGATATCGGTTCAGCTCGCTGATGATGATCGTATTCTTCTTTTCAAAGATCTCCGGTTTCAGCGCGATCCACTGCATCTTATCTGCCTGACGACTTGCCAGCTCCTGACGCTTCTCAATCTCTTTTACCAGTGCCTTGATCTCTTCTACCTGGGTCTCCAGACTGTCATCCGTGATACGCGCTACGAACTCATCGTGGGATACCTCAATGTCATGCACCATGCTGGTCTTCATGATCTCAATGTTCTTTTCGATGTGTTCCTTGGACAGTCTTGCCTGATTTTCAATGGCTTCATAGTCCACACGCACGAAATCGATCAGACCTTCAATACCGTCATACAGTCCCTTTGCCTTTACAGCCAAAGCGTATTTCTGGGCATATTTAATGATCTCCTGCTCGATGGCATACATACCGGAGTTGATATAGATCCTGCGGATCACACCGTCCAGGGAATTGTCGCAGCCCTTGGAAGCCTTCTCGCATTCCGCAATGAGCTGCTTGGTCTCAAAATCCGCATCCGCGATCTTGTCGTAACGATAGAAGATACCGCTGTCCGCAGAGATATTGATCTCCTGCTCGGTAAACGGATCCTTCGTCGGCTCGTTGTTGATCTCCTGCTTGTGGTTTGCCAGCCAGGTACGCTCTTCCTCCAGATCTACATTTCCCTGGATCGCCTTACTGATATAAGCAGCCTTGGAAGATACAAAGAACAGTCTCGCCTGAGCCAGATCGATCTCCATATCCTCTTCGTCGTATATCTTATCTTCTTCCTTCAGGGTCACCACAACCTTCTTGTTGCGCAGAGCCTTCAGGTCTTTGCTGGCCTTGGTATCTGCCTGGTTGATGACATGGAAGGAACGATCCAGATCGATGGATACACCTGTCTCATTCTTCTTGCCGTCACGGAAATCATTGATCAGCTTGTACAATACAGAGTTACCGGTACCTTCCATCTTGGTCGGCTCATAGATCACGATCAGAATGGAGTTGGTCTGCTGCTGCAATGCTTCCTTCAGGATCAGCAGATGCTCGCTGGAGTTGGAATCCGTTCCCGGCGTATCAAAGAAAGTAAAGTTGATATTTTTGCAAAGCGGGATCGGATATCCCACCTCGATAATGCCGTTGATATAGCCGGAACCATCCTGCTGCTCATGATTCGGCACATCATTCAGTTTCTTCAGGATCCGGCATAGCTGCTCGTGCTGTTTCAATCCCAGCTCTGCCACTGCGGTCGCTTCCAGTTCCAGCATCTTACGGATGTTTTCCTCCGTCGTGCCAAGACCTCTGACCACTTCGAACTGTCCCACCATCTCATTCCATACTACTTGTACGGTATCCGGTCTGGTGTCCTTGGTCGTATTTACGGAAAAGATCACGCGGGGTTTTTCCTCGTTGCGGATCTTAAACATTTTTGCTGTTTCGGAATTGATGCTCTCCGGCAAAATGCGCTTGCCGATGATCGCATTGATAAATGTAGATTTGCCGGCAGAATAGGTACCTACCAGGCAAAGATTGACCTCGTTACGATTCAAGGCCTCCTTACGCTCCTCAAACATCTCACGACGCTTGCGGAACATCTGCTTGGTGTCATTATTCTTTAACTGGCTCTCAAAAGAATCCAAAGTCTCTTCACAGAAATTGCTGATAGCTTCATAGATTTCGGAAACGCTGGGCAATTCCACATAGTCCACGATCTTAAAGATCGGCTTTTCCTTGGTGTCATTGTAATCGGAGATCTTCTTCTGCAGATCTTCATAATCGATCTTGGTCCCCTTGAAGGTGATGTTTACATTATCTTTGTTGAACTGCTCCCAGATGTCATCAAAGAATTTGCTTCCCTGATTCTGCAATAAAAACTCCCCGCTGCCCGGTCCGTATTTCTGCAGTCTCGGACACTCATCATAAGGGATCTCCACAAAGTTTCCCTTAAACCGTCCCAGAAAACGGATCTCCTTCTTTACGGGATGATACATTAACATAAGTTCTTTCATCGTAACCTCCACGAATGGACAAAAAGTCAGCAAAACAAAAACACCCTAGGTTCTATTATACCTAGGGTGTTTCAAAAATACAAGTAGAAATTAGTCATTCAGGCACAATATTTATTTATTCATACCGCTGCCCGCTACATCCACTAGTATATCGGATCCGTTTTCGGACCTGCATAATTATTTTATGTCATCCATTTCTTTGGCCGTTTTTAATGCCACTTCCATCATCTGCGTAAAGGTATTCTGACGTGCTTCCGCATCCAGCGCTTCGTGTGTCAGGATATGGTCCGATACCGTAAACAGCCCCAAAGCGCGCTTGCCCGCCTTTGCCGCATTCATATACAGCGCAGCCGTCTCCATCTCGATGCACAGCACGCCCATTTTGATCCAGTAATCATTCGCATCTTCCTGCGCATCATAGAAAGTATCGGAAGATAGTACATTACCGACATGGTAGTTTGCACCCACAGCATCCGCCTGTGCGATCGCCGTCTTTAACAGCTGATAGTCTGCGATCGGCGCAAAGGTTCCCGGCAGTTCAAACTGTCTGCCGTAATTGGAATTGGTCGAAGCTCCCATGGCAAATACGATATCTCTTACTTTGACATCCATGTGGATCGAACCTGCGGAACCGATACGGATAATATTTTCCACACCGAAGAAATTAAACAGTTCATAGCTGTAGATACCGATAGACGGCATGCCCATACCGCTGGCCATCACGCTCACTCTGGTGCCTTCATAGGTTCCCGTATAGCCTTGCACGCCACGTACATTATTGATCAGCTTTGCATCTGTCAGAAAATTCTCCGCGATAAATTTGGAACGCAGCGGATCTCCCGGCATCAGCACGGTCTTTGCAAAATCCTCCGGTGTAGCATTGATATGCGGTGTTGGATAAGACATCTTGTTTCCTCCTAAAATAATTATTTTTTACAGGCAGCTTTTGATCAGTTCCACCGTCTTGTCGATCCCGAGTTTTCCGGTATTTACGGTCAGATCGTAATGCCTGCTGTCTCCCCATTCATGGTTGGAATAGTAGTTGTAATAGTTTGCACGGTCCTTGTCACCGCGAAGGCACGCCCCCTCCGCCTCTTTGTGTGACATATTGTGCTGCTCCATCATACGCCCGATCCGAAATTCCAGATCTGCGTGCAAAAACACATTGAACACCGGCTCCATGTCGGAGAGCACATAGTCTGCACACCGGCCCAAAAAGATGCCCGGCCCCTCTTCCGCCAGCTTACGGATCGTATTGAACTGTGCCAGATAGATCTCCAGCATCAGCGGCCGCTGATAGGTCGTGGCAAAATTATTAACCCCCATGGCCAGTGCGTACAGAAAACTGTTGGTGGGCTTTTCGTCGTGCTTTTCAAAAATCTCTTTGCTGTAGCCACTTTTCTTAGCCGCTTCATCCAGCAGCTCCTTGTCGTATAGCGGAATGCCCAGCTCTTTTGAAAGACGCTGCCCCACTTCTCTGCCGCCACTGCCCAACTGCCTGCCGATGGTGATCAATTGTTTTTCTTTCATACCCCCATACCTCCGCCTTCTCTTTTTTCAAAAAAGGATATGCCCACAGACATATCCTTTTCCTTCTCACTTCCTTACTTCTGTTTTGGCCGTTTGCTTATCCGACCACTTTCTTCACGGCTTCGATCACACGATCTGCCTGGAACGGCTTTACGATAAAGTCCTTGGCTCCGGACTGGATCGCTTCGATAACCATCGCCTGCTGACCCATTGCGGAACACATAATGACTTTTGCCCCGCCATCTGCTGCCTTGATATCTTTCAGTGCCTGGATACCGTCTTTCTCCGGCATCGTAATGTCCATCAATACCAGATCCGGCTTCAACTCTGTATACTTCGATACAGCAATGGCGCCATTTTCTGCTTCCCCGGCCACTTCATAGCCGTTCTTCGTAAGAATATCCTTGATCATCATGCGCATGAAAGCTGCGTCATCAACTACCAGTATCTTGGCCATGTCATACACTCCTCATCTTATTATTTTCAAAAAACCTTCATGGATCATACATAAGCATAATTCATTAGCAAATTATACCATGAATTCATTCTGAAACACTATGGATAGTTTACACCAAAAACCGCCTTTTGTCTATCTTTTTTTGTAATAATGTGCCAATTCTGAGCCGTAAAGTTCCTTTTGTAGTGACAATTTTACCCAATCCGTTCCATGATCTTTGCCGTCTCAAAATAAATCCGTTCTTCATCCATCGTCAGCACCCTGCGATCTTCCAAGGTGAGCTCACCGTCTATGATCACGGTATTCACCTCATCGCCGGTTGCGGAATAGGACAACGCAGCAATCGGATTGTTCACCGGCCACATGGACGGCCGTTTCAGATCCAGGATCGCCAGATCGGCTTTCTTGCCCACCTCGATGGAACCGGTCTCCGCATCCAGTGATAAGGCCTTTGCACCGTTGATCGTGGCCATACGGAACGCTTCCTCCGCGCTCACACACTGCGGCGAACGCTGCGTGCCTTTGTGGATCAGCGTCACCAGGCTCATCTCATGGATCAGGTTCAGGGCATTATTGCTGGCTGCGCCATCGGTACCGATGCACACATTGATCCCTTTTGCCATCATCTGAGGCACGGGGGCAAATCCATTTCCCAGTTTCATATTGCTGGCGGGGTTGGTCACCACGCTCACACCGTGTTTTGCCAGAATGTCCATATCGGATTCCGTGATCTGCACACAATGTGCCGCGATAAACGGTCTCGCAAACAGTCCGGTACGCTCCGCCAGTTCAATGGGTGTGCAGCCATAATCTTTTTTACAGTTTTCAATCTCTGTCACGCTCTCGGATAAGTGCATATGAATGCCCATATTTTCCCGTTCTGCTTCTTTCGCTACGATCTTCAGAAATGCTTCATCGCAGGTATAGGGTGCATGGGGGCCCAGCCGGAAAGTTAAGCGGTCACAGTCGCGAAAGGCATCTCGTTCCGCATAAGTCTGATCCAGTCGAATGCGTCCGGCCTCATTATCTCCGCTGCCGATCAGCCCGCGGCAGATCACGGCACGCATACCGGACTCCTTCACCGCCCGGGTGGTCTGCATGATATTCATCTGCATATCGTTAAAGCAGGTCGTGCCGCTCTTCATCATCTCCAGGATAGCCAGACATGCTCCCCAGTACGCGTCCTCATCCGTCATCTTCTGCTCGATGGGATCCACGCGTCCGAACAGCCAGTCCATAAAAGAAAGATCGTCCGCACAGTTGCGCATAAATGCCATATAGCTGTGGGTATGCGCATTGATGAGCCCCGGGATCACCAGCTTGTCCGTGCCGTCAATGGTCTTCTCCGCTTTGAAATCTGCCGGTGCTTCGCCGATGGCTGCGATCCTGCTGCCTACGATATACAGATCCGTCTTCTTCACCTGCTGCGGCGCATCCGTTGTCTCTCCCGGAAGCACAGCCAGGATATTTTTGATCGCTATATTCATGTTTTCCTCCTGATAAAATACCGGCAGGATTTTCTTTTCATCCTGCCGATCCGGTTTTGTATATGTTTTATGATTTTATCGTTTTTCCGGTTAAAAACTTTTTACACGGAAGAAGAATTCAGGTATTTCTCCTGCTCCGGTGTCAGCACATCGATCTCTTTGCCCAGGAATGCCAGCTTTTTCACTGCCACTTCCCGATCCACTTCCTCCGGCACATCCAGAAGCTTTGTCGTAAGTTCTGCCCCATGCTCCACCAGATATTTTGCGGAAAGCGCCTGGATGGCAAAGCTCATATCCATGATCTCCGCCGGATGTCCGTCGCCGCATGCCAGGTTTACCAGACGGCCTTCGCCCAGCACGGCCAGGGTGCGTCCGTTGGAAAGGGTATAGCCCATGATATTGTTCCGCAGTTCTGCAGAAGATACTGCCATCTTGCGCAGCCCCGCCATATCGATCTCACAATCAAAGTGTCCGGCATTGCACAGGATCGCACCATCCTTCATTTCCATAAAGTCCTCGGCATCGATGACCTTATCGCAGCCGGTCACGGTCACAAAGAAATCACCGTATGCAGCTGCCTGTTTCATGGGCATCACTTCAAAACCGTCCATTACCGCTTCGATCGCTTTGACCGGATCGATCTCGGTCACGATCACCTTGGCGCCCAGGCCCTTGGCACGCATTGCCACGCCCTTGCCGCACCAGCCGTAACCAGCCACAACGACTGTCTTACCTGCCACGATCAGGTTGGTGGTACGATTGATGCCATCCCATACGGACTGGCCGGTGCCATAACGGTTATCAAAGAAATGTTTGCACTGCGCATTATTTACTTTCACCATCGGGAACTGCAGCTTGCCTTCACGGTTCATCGCCTCCAGACGCAGGATACCGGTCGTGGTCTCTTCACAGCCACCGATCACCTGCGGGATCAGATCCTGAAATTCCGTATGCATCATATGCACCAGATCGCCGCCGTCATCAATGATGATATTCGGTCCCACACTCAGCACGGCACGGATATGACTGTCATACTCTTCCGCCGTGCAGCCATGCCATGCGTGCACTTCCAGTCCGTCCACTACCAGCGCTGCAGCCACATCGTCCTGGGTGGACAACGGGTTGGAGCCCGTCACATACATCTCAGCCCCACCGGCTTTGAGTACTTTGCACAGATATGCCGTCTTTGCCTCCAGATGCACAGAGAGTGCTACCTTCTTGCCCGCAAACGGCTTGGTCTTACTGAATTCCTCTTCCAGGGTCCGGAGCAGGTCACAGTGGTTCTTCACCCACGCGATCTTCATTGCCCCGCTCGGCGCCAGTGCCGCATCTCTGATCTCACTTGCCATCGTTTCCTCTACCTCCAGTTCTATTTGTAACGATCTCTCTCACAGAGTTCGTTATTCGCAACTGTTCTTTATCATAACATAAAAAAAGCTCCGTGTCTTGCATTATCTGCATTTCCGCATTATGATACCGCTATGAAGAAAGCAAAGCATATTTTCTCATTGATCCTGCAAGACCTGAAGACCTACTGGCCGGTACCCGTAGGTGTCTTTGTTTTGTGGATGCTCATCCGATTGATCTTCCACGCTTTCTGTCCGCTCGTCATCTTCTGCGGTATGCCCTGCCCCGGCTGTGGCATCACACGCGCATTCAAGGCACTCCTGGCACTCGATCCCGTCACCGCCGCTATGCGCAATCCCTCGATCTTTCTATGGCTCCTGTACTTTGCCGCCGTTTTTATCCAGCGTTACTTCCGCGAGCAGAGCGTCAAAAAACTGACCCCGCTGCTGTTCTTCGTACTGCTGTGCACCATCGGCCTTCATATCTATCGTATGCTGTATCTCTTCCCTTCCGAGGCTCCCCTCATCTACCGGGAAGAAAATCTGCTGGCCCGCTTCCATCCCGCCTACGATGCCTGGATGAAAGCGCACATCCCGCCCCCTTATCGCTAGCCACAGGGACGGTTCTCCGGCTATTCCCAGCCACTGGAACCATCCCCATGGTTACTTGCTATACAGATATTCCGAAAACAGTCGTGCCGCGTAAAACATGATCACGCACTCATCTTCCTGCCAGATCCGGCGCCTCCGATACTCCGCGCACATCAGGTATCCCATCTGTTTACCTTCTATCTGCATCTTCACGATCAAGAGCGTTTCTAAAAGCCGTTCCTTCAAGAATGCGTGAAAGACCGGACATACCTCTGCCAGTTTCTCATATTCGTTGGTCGTATACAGATCATCCGTCATCAAAGTATCAATATCTGAAACACAAGCCAGGATCTGCTTTTCTTTCACACTGTAAACCTGCATATCTCTGTCAATATAGAACAGGTCATGGATACGCATATCCTCCTGCAGCGCCTCGTATACCATCTGAAGTTTTTCTTTAAATCCCAACACGCTGTCAAAATGCCCTGTCACATCCCGGAGCGTCGTAAACATATCATGACTGCCCATGGATTGGATCTGTATATTTTTATGCAATTCTTCGACATAGATAATATAACAGTTACGGCCTTTCATCTTGCCGCGGTATAGCGTCTTATCGATCAGCGCAAACAATCCGTCATAATCCTGTGCATCCTTGGGATATGTTGCCGTACCAATGGTACCGGTAATGGTCGGACTGCAATCCTCCAGCTTGATCATCTTACGCAGTACCAGTTTTCCATGATTTTCATTTACATACATTCCGTGGATACATTTCTTGACATCATCATAGGTCAGATCCCGAAAATTGATGAACAGAAATTCATCTCCACCAAAACGCCCTGCCACACCATAGCCGTCCAGATACTCGATCAATCCCTGCGCGACACCATGCAGCACACCGTCGCCCACCTTATGTCCATAGGTATCATTTATAAATTTGAAATGATCCAGATCCAGGATTGCAAAAGTGAACGGAATTTTCTCTTTGATCAAAGACTGTGCAAACTCAATGATATAGCGCCTCGTAACCAGGCCGGTCAGCGAGTCCAGCATATTTTCCAGTTTTTGCTGTTGCAGCACTTTTTCAAAATACGGATACTTCGATAATGATTCTTTCGTATACATTCGGATCCCCTGAAAACTGATGTTTATTTACCTTTTACCACTTTGATTATAGCATCTTTCGAATTTACCGACAACCGCACATAACCACAATACGAATTTGCCAAAAGGATAAAGATGTGATATAGTTGCTAATGGACTATGTTATGTAAATCAGTCATCTGAAATACAAAGGAGAAATGTTATGTACGATAATAATATTTTCGGTAATGGTGGCACGAATAATGTAAACGGTAATCCCGGCGCTGCAGGAGCCGGCGCGCCGAATAATAACGGCTATGCACCGACAGGAGATCCCAACATGAATGCGGGCAGTTACGGACAGCCGCAGCCGGATTTTTCACAGAATGCGTATACGCAACAGACGGGTTATACGGCACCGCAGGCAAATAATCCCTATCATATGCAGGATATGGAACCCCCTGTCAGCCTGGGGGACTGGCTGCTGACCTATGTGATCATGTTTATTCCCTGCATTAATATCATTATGCTCTTTATCTGGGCGTTTGGTAAATCCGAACCAAAGAGCAAACAGAACTGGGCCAAGGCAATGCTCATCGTGATGGCTGCATCTATCGTTCTCTCTCTCATTATGTTTGGTCTGGTTGTTTCCTTCATCCGAAAGATGCTGATCGAGACCGGTCTGTATGATTCTATCTATCGGTATATGTGAAGCCTGATATCCTAATGGTATGAAAACAGCTAAGACACATAAAAAAAGAAAAGAATCCATCGGCTCCAGACTGCTTCGGTATCTGGGCCGATTTTTCCTGTGGCTTTTCCTGACACTTGTGGTGCTGCTGGCCGGCGCCTATGTCTTTTTCTTATATGTCAACAAAGGCCCCTCCGAACATTTCCGTGATATTTTTGTCAACTCTGCTATGGAATCCAGTGCCGGTGGTATTCTGGCACAGATCTACTTAAGCGATGAAGAGATCGAAGCGATCCGAGGCCGTAACCAGGTGCAGGAAACTACGGAAGTGACTGATCCTACGCTGGTGCATGTCCTGGCTGCCGATGCCAAAACGCAAACCGATGCAGCAGCAACTGACAGCAGTTCCGAGACTGCCGATGATGCGGTACTAAATGTAAACGATCCGGATGGCGACGGCATTGAGATCCACGAGATCCACGGACCGATGTACACCGGCAAGATGATGATCGTCTACGATCCTTCCCGCGTGCATGTTTCTGCCATTTCCGATTTTACTCACAGCGGCGGCGGATGGACACTGCAGCAGCATGTGGAAAAAGCCGGTGCCGTAGCCGGGATCAACGGCGGTAAATACGAAGATGTCAGCGGTATGGGCATCGGTGGGTGGCCGGAAGGCATCGTGATCTCCAACGGAGAATTGCGTATGGGCGATCCCGGCGGCACTTACGGTGTATACGGTTTTACCAAGGATAACATCCTCGTTGTCGGCAATATGACAGCCAGTCAGGCACTTTCTATGGGAGTCCGTGATGCTGTTACCTTTGGCCCCGCTCTCATCATCAACGGCAAATCCGCAGGCTACCAGGGGATCGGAAGCGGCCTCAATCCGCGTACCGCCATCGGCCAGCGCGCAGACGGTGCCGTGCTTTTGCTGGTCATCGAGGGCCGCAAGACTTCCTCTTTAGGTGCCGCAATGTCCGATCTGATCGAGGTTATGCAGGAATACGGAGCAGTGAATGCCGCCAATCTGGACGGTGGTATGTCCTCTTCGATGATCTATAACGGAGAAATGGTTGTTTCCAACTGCCAGCTGCGTGATGAACGCCGTATGCCGACTGCATTTGTCGTCTATCCGCAGAGTACAGAGAATACACAGTAAGCTATGAAAAAGAAACCGGAACAAAAAAACACGGCAGATATGTCCGTCAAAACAAAAAATAAATATGCCGACATCTATAACGATGGTTGGGCGGATGATGTGGAATTACATTATCCGGAAGGTTCCTGGCATCCTACGGATGATCTGGAGATCATGGATTTTGAGAACACCTCTCCTCTTCCGGTCATCACAGAAGAGGATCTTGACGCAGATGACTATGAAGAAGATGTGCCTCCCGTTACCGTTCGTAAAGTGTCCGCTTCCCGAAAGGAAACTGTTCCTTCCACGGATGCGCACACTTCTGCTCCGAAAAAAAGCAGAAAAAAGAAACGGAAAAAAGGCTCTGCTGCGTATCGGATCTTTCTGTATATATGGCTGGGCGGACTTGCCATCGCCATCGCTGTCTTTCTGAACTGGTTTTATTCTTATCTGGAACGCTATGAGGAAAACTATCAGAAGTCTCGCCCCTATCACGAAATGGACCGCCTGTTTTCGTCTTATTTCGAACCTATGGATATGGACAGCATCTATAATATGCTTTCCGCCAAACCTGAGATCAGCGCTTTTGAAACCGAAGAGGATATCAAACAATATATGTATTCTCTGATGGCCGATAAAACGCTGAGTTATAAAACCACTGAAAACTATACGGATGAATTTCCGGAATACTATATCGAAGCTGACGGATACATCATCGGAAAAGCTGTATTCCGTAAGGATCCTACCAAAATGCTGGATGATCTGTTCCCTATATGGTATCTTTCCGAGCTGGAGTACTATACGCAGCCGCTGGAACATTTCCGGATCACGGTTCCGGACAACTATACCGTAAAAGTAAATGGGGTGACACTGGATGACTCCTATCTTTTGAGTACCACGGAGATTTCCGTGGAGCGGGAATTCTTTGAACCCTATGTTACATCCCTGGTTGATTTTAAAGAATATCAGGGCGACGGGCTGTACCTTACGCCGGAAGTGACGATTCTGAACGAAAACGGCAATCCTGCAGAAAATGTCGTTGCGGATACAGAGAACAATATCTACAGCGCCGAATATGAGCCGGATCCCGCAGACCGCGAAGGCATGGAGCAGTTTGCCATCCGCGCTGTGGGTGCCTATGCCAACTATATTTCCCAGGATCTGTCCGATGCAGAACTGGCATCCTATTTTACACCGGATAACATCTTTTTGTACTACGCGAAGAACAATTCCTCACGCACGTTCTATACCAGACACAGCAGCGTGACGATCGAAAACGCAGAGATCCGCGATTTTCAGGCATACAGCGAAGATGCCTACTACTGCGAAGTCTATCTGGAACAATGGATGAAACTCTCCTACGGCGGCTCCGAACCGGAAGTCGTGCCGACCGACTGCCATATCTACGTGGTAAAATATAACGGCGAATGGAAAGTGAACGGGATCAAGTTTTGATCCCGTTCCTTTTATCTTTCTTATCGTATCTCTGTCACCACCCAATCATGTTGAACCAGATCATATTCCTTCCCGCAGTACGGACAGCACTTCACCTTCTCCGCATCGAAGCTTCCGGCACATGAAGGGCAGCTGACCGCTTTCACGGAAAAACCGAGATTGGTCGGTTCCGTAATGATCTTACGAAGTGTCATTCTCACTTTCTTCCCCTTGTATTTCACTTTCCCCTGTTTGTAGATGAGGGCATCCAGATACAACGTGATCGAGACACTGCATTCATTTCCGTTAATCCTGTACTTATCCACACCGAAATTATATAACGAGGCATCAAGCACATTTTCCCAGGAATCCGGACGTCTGCATTCGCAGGCCGTGTAGACGCCGGGATCTTCGCTATATGCCATCATCCGGAACAGGTTCATCGCCCGGTCACGGAAATACTCCGAGGAAAACTCCGGATCCAGTTTTTTGATCTGATGGCGGAACTGTAACGACCGGATCAGCTTTCCACTTCCACGCAAATCTTCCGCCATCTTAAAGATTCCCAGTGCTTTACACACTCCCCATAATATAAGCCCGGCGATCAGACTGGCCGGAACTCCGATCACTCTGGAATAAGCCTCGGGAATCCCCCTGCTCCGGAATTCCTCCGGCATGACCGTAAATGCCAATCCGATCATTACTGCCAAAAACAGCAGCAACCGCCACAGATCCTGTTTCACATCCTGACTGTGCTCCCTCGTTGTGAACTGGTTGGTAACCTTGGGGTAGAGTTCCTCCATAACAAAGTGTGTATCGCAGAACGGACAGCCGTTTTCCAGCAGTGCAAGCGTGGCCGGCGCTCCGCAGTGCGGGCAGGATAACGCCATATCCTGCGGCGGCTGCGTATTCTTCTTTAATTCCTGAATGACCACAGACAGCCCGGCCTCCCCCGTCCAGCGATAGATCTCTCCTCCGGAGTCCCGTATGGTTGTCGTGATCATTTTTGCACTGCCGACGATATGGTTCACGAACATCCTGTCCTGATAAGACACACCCGGCACCTCCCGTGAAGCACCTTTGATGCCCTTTATTTTCTGATGCACCTGCAAACCGGATCTCTTCCAGTGTTCCCGCTGCTGCTCCATTGCACAGCGGATTTCCTGCATGGCGAGCTTCGGAGGTTCTCCCCCCTCTACCCATTGGTTCAACTGTCCGGTATAGGTACCGTAGATTTTTTTCAATCCTGCATCTGTGTCAAAATCAATTTTCATACTGCTCATTACTCCCGTTATAAGTTCTTTGTTCCAAATAAAACCATATCAATTATAAAGGAACTTTTCCTGTGACGCAATATCTCACAGGAAAAGTCCCTTCTAAAACCTTTCGTTCGTTACTATCACAGCCCTTCGTGCCGTGACAGTAACTTCGTTCTTCTATTTTTTTTACGTTTCTCAGATATCTGCACTGATATCGATGTTCTCACCGGTCAGACCGACATAAGCGCCGTCCTTTGCCTCGGAAGCCTCTGCGTGCGCCAGCAGCCACTTGTTGCATGCGGTCATCCACTTGTCTTCCTCATTTTTTGCACTCAGAGCCGGTACTGCGCCATTGGTGCCCTTCGGCAGTACGATCGCTACCTTAAAGCCTTCGCCCTTCTTTGCAGAGCAGGGAGCATAGTGCAGGGAAGTCTCATATACTTCCACTACCTGGCCCTTCTTTGCCAGGAATGCCTTTACCTTGGAGGTGTCCAGCTTGCCGTCTACGATATCATCTGCCTTTGCCAGCAGCAGGATAAAGTCGGTGGAGCCGATATTCAGCTCGCTGTCACGATGATACTCCAGGCAGTTCAGCTTGGTGTTGTGACCGTTGCAATAGCCGATCTGGATGGGCATACCGCCATACGCATTGTTCTGCAGCACGCCGAAATCACAGGTATACTCGAGGGCTGCACAGCTCATCACATACTCAACGCCTTCCGGAAGCGGCGTGGATTCGTCCAGCGCCTTCACAAGGCAGGTGGTATCATAGCCCAGTACTTTGCCATAAGGTTTGAACTCCGGATCGTTTACAGAATAAATCTTCATTTTTACATCCTCCTAATCGGTTATACGAATTTGCGCATTCACGCTATTTACCATAATATTACCCGTTCGTAAAACCGTCAATCGGACAAAGTGCAAGAATTTTCCCCACGAATTTTGAACACCGCACGTCACTTTCCTGATCCAGACCTTCTCAAAAGTCACCCATGCGCAGAACGAGATCATGATCGAACTCGAGACCAATGGTGATACGCAACGCTTTATCGAACTTACCGAGCAGGAGATCCATCGTCTCATTACCTCCGATAAAGCATGTAAGTTCTATCGTTTCTTCAGCCAGTATGTATTATTACAGGCTGATGCCTTCCTGATGCAGCACAATCCGCAGGCCGCGATACAGAGCATCAACCATATCAACCTGCAGGATCTGCAGATCTATACCGGAAAAATGCTTGCCGACAAACTAAATGCATCACCCTACAGTTCCGAAATAAAATCTTCTATGATCCGGTTGATCTCTTCCGGCTTGTCGGTATTGGAATTGTGCCCCGCATCCTCGATCCAATGGATGGGAATGCCGGAATTTTTATGCCATGCCTTATTATAACGGATGCAGGATCCCGCGTGATCCTTGGTGCCGCAGATCAATCGTGCCGGACACGTGATCTCGTAAGGTCTGTCTTCTTCGATCGCCTGTGCCAGTATCCGATAGCCGAATCCCGCCAGCTTGGCATATCTTGCATGATCCTCGTCATATTCCGACCAGATCTTTCGCATCAGGCGTCTGCCGTATTCCGTCGTTGCCACACCGTTCACGCCTGCCTTCATCAGACTCTTCCAGGGATAATGGCTGTAGACGGGCTCCATTCGCTTAAGCAGCCACAGTTCCCATCCGGTATAATATTCTTTCTTAAGCGGTGCGGAATCGATACTGATAAACCCTTTCAGTTTCTCCGGGAACAGTTCGGCGTACATCTGCCCCACATAGCCCCCCATGGACTGCCCTGCGATCACCGGCTGATCAAAGTGTTCTTTCGTGAGGATTTCATCCAGCCATTTGGCCTTATCCTTCATGTCATAATCATAATCAAACGGGTACGATGCCGCATGCGACGGTGCATCCCAGACAAACAAAGAATACTTGCCTTCAAACGCTTTAACCTGTTTTACGAATAACCTGTGGTCAGCCGTGAGTCCCGGAAGCAGCACCAGCTGGTATTCACTCTTCACCTCATTCACCCAGTAATGAATGTCTCCATGCGATGTTTTGTAAATTTTTCTGATCATAGATTCCCCCTTATCTATGAGTCTTTGACTCTTTTGCCCTGCAGACTGCATTTATATTATAACATACCTTATAGCATTGTCGATAAAACAATCTGCCATCTCCGGGAATATTTTTCCGATTGCATATCCTCTCAAAACATAGTAAAATCACTAGAATTGAGCCGGCAAATACTTTTTTCAGGCCACAACTGCATTAAGCAATAACTACTATACAAGGGAGACTTACTATGAACGAAACTACAGCGATTGACCGCTCCGGGCTGAATGCTTTGATCAGGGAATATGGCGGGATTGACAGTTTTACCACAGAACAGGCTGTAAATATCATATCGGAGATCTTCCGGATCATCCGTGATCATGGTAAGAATCCGGAAGACCGCGAAGAATTCTATGAAGGCGCTTCCCGCATATTTAACGTGGAATGCATCAACAAAGCCGACTATTCCCACGGGAAATATATCCTGGCCCCGAACCATATCAGTGAATTTGACGGTCTGATCTTCGGTACCCTGATCCCGAATACCATGGTGGTTGCCAAGACGGACTGGGGCGAAAATCCGCACCTGAACGAATTCCTCGGCAAACTGTTCCAAATGACCTGCGTAAAGCGCAAAGATACGGCCAGCGGTATGCATGTAATGAAAAGCTGTATCGATCACTTAAAGAATAGTGAGAACGGCGCTGTGACCATTTTTGTACAGCAGACGATCGCTGATCTTGATATCACCACACCGGAAGATATTGCGATCGGGGTGTATCATATCGCGCAGAAAACCTCCGCGCCGATCATTCCGGTCTTCTGCGAGCAGACCTCCCCGGAAGAACGCACCCGTGTCGTTTTCGGAGAACCACTGGTATGCGATGACAAAGACCATTTCGGCAGAGCCTGGCTGGATGCCGAGATCGCCCTGCGGGATTCTCTTACCGATCCGGCCGCCCGCGCTCCCAAGCTGTGTGAGAAGCATCGGAAACCGATCAGCCAGCGGGCATTTTAACCGCTTTTATCCAATCGGGCTCCTCCTCTTTAAAAAACGATCACTACCGTCGTGCCGTTTCCTTCTTCTGATTCGATCCTGATATCGTGCTCCAAACGGTTACACAGTTTTTTACACAGGTAGAGTCCGATCCCTGTCGATGTCCTCGCAGCTCTGCCATTTGTCCCGGTGAATCCTTTTTCAAAAGCTCTCCCGATTTCCGACGCCTTCATTCCGATGCCATTATCCCGGATGTTCAGGCAGACTCTTTCATTTTCTTCCGAAATGAAGATATGCAATTTCAGCGACTCATTTTCCTTTGCATATTTAAGACTGTTATCCAGGATCTGACCGATCACAAATCCGATCCACTTCTCATCACTGCGTATACTTCTCCCGGCAGCACCTCTATGCACCTCTTCTGTATCCGGATCAGCTACTTCAACTTCTACCAATGCCCCCAGCAACCGGAAACGCTTCTTTCTCCTGCCGATCTCACTCCTTATGATTTTTCCGATATCAATTTGCCTGATGAAATAGTCATTTTCAACTGCCATACTTCTGGAATAGTAAAGCGCCTGTTCAACAAATCCTTCAATCCTGTCGATTTCGACATCCATTCCGCTTTTCGCCAGTGGCTCCTCCTTATGATTTTCGAGGATCACCTTTGCTGTTGCAAGCGGCGTTTTCACCTCGTGTACCCAGGTTTCAATATAGTCCCTGTATTCTTCAGCCGCTCTTTTATATTGGGATACCTGATCCCCCATGGACAGTTCCGCTTCCTTCAGGATATCCAGGATCTGTTCCCGCTCCTGTCCCCCTTTCGCACTCACAACCTCCGGGACAAGATATTTCTTATCCAAAGCCTCCATCCGAAAAGTAATCTCATCAAATATTTTTTTCAGCTTTCTGTAGTCAAAAAACAAGCCCGCAAAAAAACACCCCGATGCAGTAATTGTCATATACAGCATAAGATACACCGATCCTCTTACCGTAAGCAAAAAAATATCCATCGTAAAAACAAGAAAAAAGCATCCCCATAGCCATACAGAATGCTCCTTTAAATATCTTCCGAATTTCAATTCAGTATATACCCCATTCCTCTTCTGGTAACGATCGCATGCATGATACCGGCCTGTTCCAGTTTGTTCCGAAGCCTGGTCATATTAACGGTCAATGTATTATCATCAACATAGGCATCATTATCCCAAAGATAGTCTATGATCTCATCCCTGGTTACGATCTCTCCTTTTCTGGATAGCAGAAGATCTAAGATCTGCATCTCATTCTTCGAGAGAAAGACCTCTTTTCCTGACGATCCTGCCACCTTTCCTTTACACCTGTCAAACAGCAGCGTTTCCCCGCTTTCCAACTCCGTCTCTGAAGATGTCACCGGTTCTCTTCCGACAT
>JAFXQR010000070.1 GCA_017526985.1 Lachnospiraceae bacterium | reverse complement strand
TTGATATTTATTACTCTTTCGTTGGCAAGGTAGACCTGCCCGAATGACCGCCCGACCTATCCGGCGCAATGCGCAAACGCCGGATAGGAACGGCAAAATTTTTTACACTTCTACTACTTCTTTATCACACATCAGCAAAATCACAGGGAATGAAGTAGCTGATGGCCGGCGGTGGCATCTTTGTAGTGGGTATCACGCTGATCCCTCTGCTCAGCGGACTGTTCTGATAGCTGATGGACAGCATTATTGAGTCCCTCGTTGAAATGATCAATGATCTGCTGAAAGGCATGATCCTGACCAACCTGGAAACCATGTTTACGGATGTGAATACCGGCGTTACGAGCGTTGCGGATAACGTGGCGCAGACGCCGGAGAGTTGGAACGGATCGGTCTTCAGTATGATCCAGACACTATCGAATGATGTGATCGTACCGGTCGCAGGTATCATAATCACTGCGGTGCTGTGTTATGAGCTGATCTCAATGGTTACGGCAAATAACGGATTTGAAAGAGATGGTGAGGAAACCGCCATCTTTTTCAAATTCATCTTTAAGGCCTGCATTGCGGTTTATCTTTTGACGAATACCTTTGATATCGTATGCGCGGTATTCCAATTAGGATCGGAGATCGTAAATGATTCTTCATCAACGATCACGGGAGCAACTTCGATAGATGTCGCATCTACAATCCAGACAATGTTCAACGATCAGTTTTCCAGCATGGACACAGGAGAATTATTCGTATTCGCTATGGAAACCTTCATAGTGAAATTCGGTATGAAGATCATGGCGGTCTGCATCACCGTCGTTTTATACAGCCGTATGATCGAGATCTACCTGTATATGTCGGTTGCACCGATCCCGTTTGCGACACTGACAAACCGGGAGTGGGGAACGATTGGGACAAACTATGTAAAAGGGATCACGGCTCTGGCATTCCAGGGATTTTTCATCATGGTATGCGTAGGCATTTATGCGGCGATCGTAACGGATGTAGTTTCTTCCGTAGACAGTTTTACGCTGTCTTCCGCGTTGTGGCAGGTGGGAGCAGTCACGATCGTTTTGTGCTTCGCATTGTTTAAGACCGGATCCATAGCACGTTCAGTGTTCAATTCGCATTAAGGAGGAAAAGAAGAATGGCTTTATCGGTAGATGTGCCGAAGAACCTGCGGGTAGTCAAGAATAAGGTGGCGCTGGGACTTACGAAGCGCCAGCTGATCTGCTATCCCATAGGGATCGTTCTTGGCGTACCGGTGTACTTCCTGACAAAGGACATCATCGGCGGGACATTCGCGGCACTGATCATGATAGCTCTGATACTGCCCTTCTTTCTGCTGGCACATTTCGAAAGGGATGAGAAGCCCGCAGAAAAGGTTTTAAGGGACATGATAGAGCATAAATACCTTCGTCCGACATTCAGGCCTTACAGGACGGAAAACCTGTATGCGCTGCTTGCAAGGCGTGAGGAGATAGAAAAGGAGGTGGCAAGACTTGAAGGCAGAAAAAGGCGCCGCGACTAAAGCGGTGCAGTCGAGACCCTCCGGAAAGGCAAGAAAGCTCACGCCGGAGGAGAAGAAAAGAATAAAAGAACTGAAGAAGGAACTGGCGCAGATCGACCGGAAGAGCGCGGATACGGCGCAGAGAACGATCCCGTTTGAAGCGTTGTATCCGGATGGTGTCTGCAAGGTCAACGGGGATTATTACACGAAGATGGTCCGCTTTTATGACATCAACTACCAGCTGGCAAAGCTGGATGACCAGAAAGCGATCTTTTCATCTTACTGTGAGTTCTTAAACTATTTCGATCCGTCCATAACGCTGCAGTTTTCTTTTGTAAATGAAAAGAGGCCCAGACGTGAGGTGGAGAGGAATATCGAGATCAAGGCGCAGGACGATGAGTTTGGCGATCTTCGTGAAGAACTTTCGGATGTGCTTAAGACAAAACTGATGCAGGGCAATAACGGTATGGAGAAATCGAAGTATATCACTTTCGGTATCCATGCGAAGAACTTAAAGGATGCAAAGAGCCGTCTGGACAATATAGAAAATGCCGTGATCAATAACTTTAAGCAGATGGGGGCAAAGTCGGAACCGGTAACCGGGGAAGAGCGGATAAAGATATTGCACGATATCTTAAATGACGGATCTGATTCACCGTTTATGTTTTCCTATCCCATGCTTAAAAAGAGCGGCATGTGCGTGCAGGACTTTATCGCGCCGACTTCTTTTGATTTTTCCTATAACAACATGTTTAAGATCGGCGATAAGTATGCGCAGGTCACTTATCTGCAGATGTTTGCGGAAGAGTTCCGTGACAAGATGCTCGCGGACTTCTTAAACATCGATGATGATATCGTGATCAATATTCATATCACGACCGTGGACCATGTGGCTGCAATCAAGCAGATCAAGGGGAAGTTAAGGGATATCCAGTCGGAAAAGATCGAAGCGCAGAAGAAAGCGGTACGCGCCGGATACGACATGGATATCATTTCCAGTGATATCCAGACATATGGTACGGATGCGGAGTTCTTCCTTCAGCAGCTGACAGCGAATAACCAGAACATGTTCCTGGTGACATTCATCCTGATGAACACGGCAAAGACAAAGCGGAAGCTTAAGAATGTCGTGGAGAACGTGGCCGGTATCGCGCAGAAGTATAACTGCAACATCCGCCCGTTTTCGCATACGCAGGAGCAGGCACTGGTATCGACACTGCCGCTTGGCGTCAACCAGACCGGCATCTGCAGGGAGCTTCTTACGGACTCTACGGCGATCTTTGTACCCTTTACCACGCAGGAACTGTTCCAGTCAGGAGAAGCGCTGTATTACGGCTTAAATGCCCTTTCCAACAACATGATCATGGCAGACCGCAAGCAGCTGAAGAACCCGAACGCTCTGGTGCTGGGTACGCCCGGTTCCGGTAAGAGTTTCACTTGTAAGCTGGAGATGATGAACGCATTTCTGATCACATCGGATGATATCATCATCTGCGATCCGGAAGGTGAGTATCACGCACTGGTACACGAACTCCACGGGCAGGTCATCAGTATTTCCAATAAGTCCAGTGATTATATCAATCCCATGGATGTGAACCTGGATATTGTAAGGCATCCGGAGAAGTACCGTGTGGATGGCGAAGTGGAAGATGTGGAGACGATCATCTCGGATAAGTCGGTGTTTCTGATCTCCTTCTGCGAAGTGGTTGGCCGCCAGCCGCGCGGTGAGGAACTGGACGGGGATGAAGTGGCTGCGATCGACCAGTGCGGAAAGGAAATTTATACGGAATATCTCTATAACGATCC
>JAFXQR010000069.1 GCA_017526985.1 Lachnospiraceae bacterium | reverse complement strand
TTCATACAGGACGAGCATCCGCAGACCATCGCACTGATCCTGTCGTATCTGTCGGCGGCGCAGTCGGCACTCATCATCTCGGCACTGCCGCAGGAAAACCAGGCCGAAGTGGCCAGACGTATCGCGCAGATGGACCGTACCAGCCCGGATGTCATCCAGGAAGTGGAACGTGTGCTGGAATCGAAACTGGCAAATCTGGTCAACCAGGACTACACGCAGATCGGCGGCGTAGACCAGGTGGTGGAGATCTTAAACTCTACCGACCGCGGTACCGAGAAACACATCATGGAGATCCTGGAGATCGAGGATCCGGAGCTGGCAGACGAGATCCGCAAGAAGATGTTCGTCTTCGAGGATATCCTGCTTTTGGACAACAAGGCGATCCAGCGTGTGCTGCGTGATGTGGACAATAACGATCTGGAACTGGCGCTGAAGGGCACCAACGAAGAAGTGCAGAATACGATCTTTGCGAACCTGTCCAAACGACTGGCCGAGATGATCAAGGAAGATATGGAATTCATGGGCCCGGTACGTATGAAGGATGTGGAGGAAGCACAACAGAAGATCGTGAATATCATACGTAAGCTGGAAGATTCCGGCGAGATCATCATATCCAGAGGCGGAGGCGACGAGGTCATTGTCTAATGTGATCAAGGGTGGCGTGCCGAAACAGAATAATGTGATGAAGGGCGGCTATGTGACGATCGCGCCTCAGGGCAAAGTGACCATCAACGGCAATGTCTTTGTGGAAAAACGCCTGGAGGAACTGCGTGCCCGGGTGACACAGGCATCCTCCGAGGAGCAGGGCGGCTTTTCCGAAGGTCTGGATCCCCTTAAGGTGGAGCGGCTGATTGAGGATCCCGAGGACGAGAGCGGCGTGATCAAAGCCGGCGGGGCTGCGACGAAAGAAGAGATCGAGAATATGCTGGCCTGGGCCAAGACCGAGGCGGAGCAGATCATTGAGGAAGCGCATAAAGAAGCCGAAGGCATCAAAGCGGCGGCAATGGAGGAAGGCCAGCGGGAAGGTTATGAAGCCGGACACCGCAAGGCAGAAGAAGAAATGGGCGCTGTCTATGCGCAGAAGCAGCAGGAATGTGAAGCGCGTACGCAGCAGGCGGAGCAGGAATACCGGCGGAAGGCGGAAGAACTGGAGCCACTGCTGGTGGATAAGATCTCGGACATCTTTGCGCATGTGACCGGCGTACGGCTGGAGAATGACCGCAGCACGGTACTGTATCTGTTGAACCGGGCACTGGGGGGCGTGGACAGCAGCAAGCATTACATCGTGCATGTATCCGGTGCGGATTATGATAATGTGCGCGAGCATAAAAAAGAAGTAGCGAAAGGCACGGGTATCCTGCCGGAAAACTTCGAGATCGTGGAGGACGGTTCTCTGGAAGCCGGGGGATGTATGATCGAGAGCGACAGCGGTATCTGGGACTGCTCGCTGGGCACCCAATTGAAACTGCTGGTACAGCAATTGAAGATACTGAGCTATGAGTGAGTATAATCTCGAAAAATATAATGCGGCAGCAGACCGCCTGTATTACCGCAGACTGGGGCGTATCGTGAATGTGGTGGGACTCACGCTGGAGAGCGCGGGACCGGATGCCAAGATGGGCGATATGTGCAAGATCACCACTGCGGGCGGCAATGTGATCATGTCCGAGGTGGTCGGATTCAAGAACAATATGACCTTGCTGATGCCCTACGAGGCAACGGAGGGGATCGGCGCGGGCTGCATCGTGGAAAACATGGAGCGTCCCCTTTCCGTACAGGTGGGGGATTTTCTTTTAGGGCAGATCCTGGATGGTCTGGGGCGGCCCATCAGTGACTTTACCCCCACAGGAGAAACCTGGTATCCGCTGGATGCCAAGAGCCCGGATCCCATGCGGCGCACCATCATCAATGAGGCGCTGCCGCTGGGGGTGAAGGCGGTGGATGGGCTGATCACCGTGGGAAAAGGCCAGAGGATCGGGATCTTTGCCGGATCCGGTGTAGGAAAATCCACACTGATGGGAATGTTTGCACGCAATACCAAGGCGGAGCTGAATGTGATCGCCCTGATCGGCGAGCGTGGACGAGAGGTGCGGGAATTCATTGAGCGCGATTTGGGACCGGAAGGTATGAAACGCTCCGTGGTGGTGTGCGCCACTTCGGACAAGCCGGCACTGGAACGAAAAAAAGCGGCCCAGACGGCAACGGCTATTGCCGAGTATTTCCGATCCCAGGGCAAGGATGTGCTGCTGATGATGGATAACCTGACCCGTTTTTCCATGGCACAGCGCGAGATCGGACTGGCCACCGGGGAACCGCCGGTAACAAGAGGCTATCCCCCCAGTGTGTATTCGGAGATGCCAAAACTGCTGGAGCGTGCCGGACGGGATGAAAAAGGCTCCATCACAGGGTTGTATGCGGTACTGGTAGACGGTGACGATTTCAACGAACCCATCACCGATACCGCAAGAGGTATATTGGACGGGCATATCATGCTGTCCCGCAGGCTCGGTGCCAAAGGACATTATCCGGCCATCGATGTGATGCTCTCCATCTCCAGATGTATGAGTATGGTCACCAGCAAAGAGCATCGTCAGGCGGCCACAAAATTAAAGAGCGTGATGGCTACCTATGATGAAGCGGAGGACCTGATCAATATCGGTGCCTACAAGCGTGGCTCCAATAAGAACATTGACTACGCCATCGAAAAAATCGATGCGGTCAACGACTTCTTATGTCAGGATGTAAATGACAAATTTGATTTTGAAGATACCGTGAACATGTTGGAGGCATTATTCAAGTAAAGGAATGCACCTTGCCTTCCCCTTGAGGGGAAGGTGCCCGAAGGGCGGATGAGGTGGAATCGGGAAATAAAAACATGGCCAAATTTAACTACCGCATGCAGAATATCCTGCAGTTAAAAGAGAAGATGGAAGAGCAGGAACGCAATAATTTTGCGGCAAGGCGGCGTGCGCTCACGGAGGAAGAAGACAAGCTCCGGGCGTTGATCGACAAGCGCAATGCGGTGGCGGAGGAAGGCAAGCGCCTGCGGCAGACGGTGATCGATGTGCGCAGTATCCGCGAGAATGAAGATCTGCAGCGTTACACGGAAGAACAGGTCAAGCAGCAGCGCATCAAAGTAAGGGTGGCGGAAAAATCTCTGGATGCGGCCCGGGCCAAGATGCAGGAGGCGATGCAGGAGCGTAAGATCCACGAGAAGATGCGGGAGAAGGCGTTTGAACGATTCGTGGCAGAGATGAATGCGGCAGAGGTTAAGGAGATCGACGAGCTGACCAGCTATGTATACGGAACCAAAGATCCGATAGATGATGCGTGAGGTGCGATGTGGCAAGACGACGAAGGAGTCTTGCCGATACGAATGCTTAAATGGTAGGGCAATGAGGGAGTATAGCTATGGCAGACGAAAAAGCCGAACGAAAAAAAATAGCCGATGAGCGCAAGAAACTGAAGAAAGATCAGGAAGCCCAGCGCAAAGAGGCGAAAAAACGTGCCAAAGAACTGGCAGACCAGGAAGCGGAACTGGATGGAGAGACCACCGGCGGCGGGATCTCCATGGTATTTGTGACACTCTTTATCATCCTGATCTGGCTGGCGATCCTGGCGATACTGGTCAAGCTGGATGTGGGCGGTTTCGGCTCCAATGTGCTGGCACCGGTGATCCGTAATGTGCCCGTGCTGAACAAGATCCTGCCGGGGGATGCGACCACGGAGACAGAAGACCTGGAAGCCTACTATGGCTATACTTCGCTGGATAAAGCCGTGGACCAGATCCGTGCACTGGAACTGGAGCTGCAGAGTGCGCGTACGGCCAATGAGACCTATGTGAGCGAGATCGAAACCCTGAAAGCGGAAGTCACACGCCTAAAGACCTTTGAAGATAAGCAGGTGGAGTTTGAACGCATCCGCACGGAGTTTTATGAAGAAGTGGTCTATGCGGATAAAGGCCCCGGGCCGGATGAGTATCGTAAATATTATGAAGATATGGATCCGGCCACAGCGGAGTATTTATACCGTCAGGTAGCGGGGGATCTGTCGGTGAATGCGAAGATGGCGGATTATGCGGCAGCGTATGCAGCGATGAAGCCGGAGGAGGCAGCAGCCATCTTTGATACCATGGGTTCGAACCTGGACCTGGTAGGTCAGATCCTGTGGGCCATGACCAGCGCCCAGCGCGGACAGATCATGGAAAGGATGGATTCGACCATCGCGGCGCAGGTTACGAAGATCATGGATCCGCAGTGATTTAAAAGTTAAGAAATTTGATATTTGATCCGATACATAAATTGAAATCATTCAAAAATCATTTTTAATGGGTTTCAAATACTTCTGAAAAGGAGACAAGTCTATGGCAATGGCACCGATCGGCGAGGCGCAGGCAATGGGGATCCTGGGTATGCCGCAGATAAGCAACCGGAACGGCTCGGCGAAAGAGACCGGCACCGATTTTATGCAGGCATTTTCCAACGCGCAGGATTCTATGATGAACGATCTGCAGGCGGCGGCCGCAAACCAAACGGACGGAACCGGTGCGCAAGGAAAGGACTCCAATAATACAGCGGATCAAAACCAAACACAGAATCATGTCAAAAAGAGCGAGACGGTAAAACCGCAGCAGGCGAAAGAAACCGGTAAGACAGAAGAAACGCAGGCTGCAGAAAAAGTAACGGATACCGAAGAGGACTTTACGGAAGAAGAGATCGAAGTATCCGAAGCAGCAGTGCAGCTGTTTATGGACATCGCTCAGATGCTGGAGATCTCACCGGAAGAACTGGAGGGCACTCTGGAAGAACTGGGTGTGGATGCTTCGGCGCTTCTGGAAGCCGGTACCATAAATCAACTGGTGGCGCAGGTAGAGGCAGAGGGCGATCTGTCCGCGCTGGTGACAGACAGTGATCTGTCGGATCTGGTGAAGGATCTGAATGCAATGGTGGGCGAGATGGTCGGCCAGCTGCAGGAGGAAAATGCCGAGGTGGATCCGGAAGCGTTGAAGAATGCGCTGGCGGATGCATTGGCAGAAGTGACGGAAGAAGTACCGGAAGCAGAAGTGGTGACGGTGGATACACAGGCGCGGCAGGCCGGTACGGAGAATACGGACGATAACGCACAGGACGAGATTGCGGAGAAACGCAGGGAACGCACCGAGCGTTTTGAGGATCGCGCGATGGATGCAGCGGCACAGCTGAATGCGGATGCGCCGGCTGCAGATGTGGCACAGGTCGCGGAGGATCTGCAGACGCAGACCGAACAGCTGCGTTACACAACCAACCCGCAGGAGATCTTGGACCAGGTACTGGATCAGATCAAGACGCAGGTGAAGGAGGATATGACCTCTCTGGATATGGTGCTGCACCCGGCGAGTCTCGGACATGTAGCGCTGAATCTGACCAGCCGGGACGGTGCGGTGACGGCACAGCTGACCGCACAGAACGAATCCGTGCGTGCGGCATTGGAGAGCCAGATCCAGATCTTAAAGGAAAATCTGGAGCAGGCCGGCGTGAAGATCGAAGCCGTGGAAGTAACGGTATCGGCCCACGCTTTTGAACAGAACCTGGAGCAGGGGAATGATCAGGAAAGTGATGCACAGATGCAGGAGAGAGAGCGTCTGCGCAGAGCGACCCACAAGATCAACTTAGGCGATGCAAACGGCGACGGTGTGGAAGGCGTTGATGAGCTGGGCGAAGCGGAAGCCGTAAATGTCGCAATGATGCAGGCGGACGGACGCCGTCTGGATTATCGTACCTGAAAAATAGGAGGATGAGATTATGTCATTGATCGCACCTTTGGTGGATGGAAAATTTGATACGGAAAATGCATCCAGTGCTTCCCTGCAGAATGCCAAAGAAGCAAAGAACGGATCGGGCGTGGATTCCGAAGCGTTCCTGACATTGCTGGTAGCCGAGATGAAAAACCAGGATCCTCTGCAGCCGACCTCCAATACCGAGTGGGTCAGCCAGTATGCGACCTTTACCCAGGTATCCGAGATCCAGGCCATCGGCGATGCCATGAATGGCGTGCAGGCACAGGGACTGGTAGGGAAAAATGTCATTATGAAAGTGACGGATTCTACCGGCAATACCGACTATGTGAGCGGTATGGTGGAGCGCGTGGGTTACGAAGAAGGCAAGGCACACCTGTATATTGACGGATCGCCCTATTCTATTGATGATCTGGATACCGTGATCAGCGATGAATATATGGCAGCTACGGAGAAAGCAGATGATGTGGCAATGCGCTTAAAAGAACTGCCTTCGGTGAATAACATCACGGAAGACGAAGTGGCGTCTGTTGTGGAGCTGGGCCAGATCATCAATAATATGACGGATTATGAAAAGTCATTCCTGGCAGACGATACGATCGATACCGTGAACCAGTATGTGAACCGGGCCACGGCCATCGTAAAGGAAGCGCAGGAAGCGGCAGCAGAACAGCAGAAGGCCGAGGAGGAAGCAGCGGCAAAGAAGGCGGCGCAGGCGGTTGCCGATGCGCTGGACAAGCTGCCCTCCGTGGATGAGATCTCCCTTTCCAACGAGGAAGCCATTACCACGCTGCATAATACGGTAGAAGCCATGAGTACTTTCCAAAAAGGCTATGTGGGCCAGGACAACCTGGACAAGGTGGAGAATTATTATTATCGCCTGAAAGACCTTAAGAACAGCTGACTTTTGTACGATATACAAAGTGTAAGCGAGAGGTGAATTCTCAAGGATGAGAATCAGATGAGCAAAAGGATGAGCCCCTTTCGGATGATCAGAAAACGAAAGGGGTTTTTGTATATGCAAAAAGACCCCGTTAGGACGAAATAAGGAGGAACAATATTATGATGCGATCACTCTTCGCCGGTGTGGCGGGCTTAAAGACTCATCAGGTAAAGATGGATGTTATCGGTAACAACATTGCCAATGTCAATACCGTAGGCTACAAATCCCAGTCCATCAACTTTTCGGAATTGATGTACCAGACCACACAGGCGGCATCCGGACCGAATCCGGAGACCGGGCGTGCCGGACAGAACGCGAAGCAGATCGGTCTTGGTGTGCAGTCTGCGGCGATCACAACCAACATCGAACTGCAGGGTTCTTCCCAGAATACGGGCAACGCATTTGACCTGCGTATTTCCGGCAGCAACTTCTTTGTAGTCAATGGTGGTGACGGTAACAAGTTTACCCGTGACGGTTCCTTTTATGTGGACGCAGCAGGTAATCTGGCTATGAGCTCCAACGGCTATAATGTGATGGGCTGGCAGGTGGATAAGAACGGTGATATCGTGCAGGATAATGTATCCAAACTGCAGATCTTATCAGAGGCCAATATGACATCGGAACCGCAGCTGACCAGTCGCGCGACCATGAACGGCATCGTGGATAAGAACGATCCGCAGGTACTGGGGGATGGCAAGATCATCAATCTGCAGATCTACGATAACCTGGGGTATTCTTATACCGCACGTTTCCGTATGGTCGGTACGGATAATGAAGGCCAGTATTCCCTGGAACTGGATAAACTGCTGGATTCCAATAACGAAGATGTGAGCGACAAGTACGAAGCGAATATCTTTACCGGATCAGCGGTGGACAAGACCAGTAATGTGCCGGTAGCAAAGGCAAAGAGTTTTGGCCTGGCAGACGGCTGGAACCTGGCAGCAAACGGCTCCATCACCAAGCAGAATGCGGATGGTTCCACCACGACGCGTACGCCGAACGACACCGGTACCGAGACCGTGGACGGCAAGGAAGTAAACAAGACCGATCTGTATGCGCAGGCATGGGGCTTTGATGACTGGAACGATCTGAAATCCCGTATGGTGTCAACCCAGGGCACCGGCACCGAGGCGAATAATGTGTCTCTGGCAACCATCCTGACCGGCGGCGGCGGATATACCAAGCCGGACGGTACGGCAGCCAATGTCATTGATGTGGACAAGAGAACCATCAATGTGGACGGTTACTTTAAAGACGGCGGCAAGGCACTGCTGGTCAATTATGATCAGATCTCCGGTGCGCTGAAAGGTGTCAACGGTACCAGCAAGACCTTCAACCTGGGGATCCAGCCTACGACAAAGGGCGCAGACAATCCTTTCAGTATGGCGAGTGCGCAGGGGGATGACCAAGGGAAACCGGGCATCCGTGTGGATATGAGCAACACCAGCAATGTCAATAATGAGAGAAAGTCTACCATCAGCGGCGTGTCCGGGGATGATCAGGGCTTCGGGACCGGCTGGGCGGTAGGCGCTATGACCGGTGTATCGATCCAGGCAGATGGCAAGATCTTCGGAGCATATGACAACGGTCAGACCAAACTGCTCGGGCAGATCGCGACGGCACAGTTCTCCAACCCGGCAGGTTTGGAAAAGACCAGTGACAACCTGTATCAGGCAACCCTGAACTCCGGTAAGTTTGACGGTATCGGTGTGGATATCTCTTCTGACGGCGGCTCCATGTCTACCGGCGTATTGGAAATGTCCAACGTAGACCTGTCCAGCGAGTTTACTTCCCTGATCACCACGCAGCGTGGTTTCCAGGCAAACTCCAGAATCATCACGGTTTCCGATACCCTGCTGGAAGAACTGGTGAACCTGAAGAGATAAGCGTAGGGTGAAATAATCACTTAACATAAGGTCTGTGTGTTGCGCACAGGCCTTTGTTTATAAAAGGGAGGCGGAATATGATCGAAGTGACCAAATTGAGCGGCGGCATCGCACTCATCAACTGTGATCTGATCGAGTATGTGGAAGAGACGCCGGACACGGTGATCACACTCACCACAGGCCGAAAGTTAATTGTAAAAGAGAGTAGACAAGAAATCAAAAATTTAGTAAAATCGTATAAGCGGGAAATCTATCATGGCTGATCTTTCATAAAATTGTGACGAAAACAGATTTGAAGGATCATTCCATGTTTTTATGTGTTTTTGTTTTTCACCATTTTTATGGTAAACTAAACTTGATGTTATGAGGGATCGAAGCGTATGGATCTTGCGTCACTGATTGGTTTGATAGTATGCTTGTTACTGATGGTCTTCGGTATCGTTTTTGACGGTAAAGTCGTCAATTTCGGTGCGTTGGTCAACTTTTTGGATGCGCCTTCCGCGATCATTACTTTCGGCGGTGCATTCATGTGTATGATGGCCTCCAATGTGATGAGCGATTTCGTGGCCGGCTTAAAGAGCATCACGCTGATCTTCAAGACGCCGCAGATCAACCAGGTAGAGACGATACAGAATATCATCCGCCTGGCGAATACAGCGCGTAAGGAAGGTCTGCTGGCACTGGAAGAAGGCTCGGCGGATATTGAAGATGCTTTCCTGAAAAAAGGCATTATGCTGGTGGTGGACGGTACCGATCCGGAACTGGTCAAAGCCATTATGGAGACGGAACTGGATTCCATCGAAGGACGACATAAACAAAAGATCCATTTCTGGCAGGATCTGGGTGGTATGGGACCGGCCTGGGGTATGATCGGTACCCTGATCGGTCTGGTAAACATGTTGCAGAACATGTCGGATGCGGCAGCCATCGGACCGGCTATGGCCGTGGCCTTGCTGACTACGATGTACGGCTCCGTGCTGGCGAACTGGATCTGCGCGCCGACGGCAAATAAGCTGGGCGCATTTAACGATATGGAGATCAGTACGAAACAGATCATGATCGAAGGACTGTTGTCGATCCAGGCAGGTGAGAACCCGCGTGTTATCGAAGAAAAGCTGAAGTCCTTCTTAGCACCTGCTGACCGGCCGACCGGTGAGGACGCAGGAGGAGAATAATCAATGGCAAAGAAAAAACAGGAGGAACAACCCGCCGGCTCACCGGCCTGGATGGCGACCTTCTCTGACTTGATGAATCTGTTGCTTTGCTTCTTCGTGCTCCTTTTCTCGATGTCTTCCATTGATGAAAAGAAGTGGGAAGAAGTTGCTGCGTCTTTTTCATCCACCTTTTCCGTATTGCCGGGCGGCGCTACGGCCATCGGTGAGGGGGTGCTCTTATCTCGTGGTGTGAGTCAGTTAAACCAGCTGGACAATTATATCAATGAAACCGGTAAGGCGGCGGAGGATGTCGAAAAGGCAGAGGATATCCTGGCGGAAGTGGACGCGCAGAAGATGGCGGCTTCCGAAGCGTTGGAAGAGCAGGTGTCGGAAGCACTGTCCGAAGCTGGTATGGATGATCTGGTAGAGTTGGATTACACCTCGCAGTATGTACAGCTTACCTTGAACGGTGCGTTGTTGTTTGATTCCGGTAGTGCGACCCTGAGCGAATCGGCGCACGCCGTACTGGATCAGGTTGGAATGATCCTGGAGCGATATGCAGGTTCCACCATAGAGATCGAGGGACATACGGATTCCGTGCCGCAACATTCCGCACAGTTCCCCAGCAACAATGAGTTGTCGGATGCCAGAGCCCTGGCGGTATTTTATTATCTGATCGAAAATACCAATCTTGATCCGGCTGAGATCAAGCACTCCGGCCGCGGCGAGTATATTCCCGTTGCAGATAATTCCACGGCAGAAGGGCGTGCGCTCAACCGTCGTGTGGAGATCAAGATTTACAACTCCATGAGCCAGTATTAAAAGGGAGGTAATACCCGATGAAGAAAAACCTGTTATCTATTCTGATCCTTTCTCTGTTGGTAGTGAACATTGTGATGACAGCGATCATGCTGTTTTCCGTGATCGGTACCAACAAAAAGACGGCGGAGATCGTGACGGATATCGCCGGGATCTTAAATCTGGAAATGGCGGATGCTAACGGAAATGCCAATGCCGTATCTATGGAGGCAACCGAGTCCTACACATTGCCGGATCTGACCATCACCACCAAGCGTGCGGATGGCGATACCAAGGACAGCTACTGCATCATCGGTATCACGCTCAGCATCAACAAAGAGCATGAAGACTACGGCAAGTACGGCGGCGAAGCTATGGCAGGATATGCGGATCATGTGAAGAGTGAAGTGATCAGCGTCATCTCCCAATACACGGTGGATGAGATCAAGCTGAGCCAGGATGCGATCTGCGACGAGATCTTAAAACGCATCCAGCAGAAATTCGGATCCGAAGTGATCTTCGATGTATCGATCAGCAATATTATGTTCGGGTAGGCACCTTGCCTTCCCCTTGAGGAGAAGGTGGCGCGTCAGCGCCGGATGAGGTGGTGTATAGGTTGAGATATTTTTCCGGCGAAGGGAGGTGAGCGCGTGGGCGATATACTGTCGCAAGAGGAAATAGACAAACTCTTAAGCGATATGAGCAAAGGCGATGTCGACATCGAAAAGATGAAAAACGATGACGGCCGCCAGGTAAAAGACTATGATTTCAAGCGCCCCGCAAAGTTCTCTAAGGAACACCTTCGTACGCTGGAACTGATCTTTGAGCATTACGGACGTCTGTTGTCCACCAATCTCCCGGTGTATCTGCGCAAGAATGTACAGGTCAATGTGGTCAGTTCCGAAACCGTTACCTTTAACGAATTTACCAATGCGCTGTCCAATCCGGTGATCCTGGGCATCATCGCCTTTCAGCCGCTGGTCGGCAATATATTACTGGATCTGGGCTCCCAGGTGGGTTTTTCCTTTATCGACCGTATGCTGGGCGGACCCGGTGAGGGCATGGACAAGATGCGCGATTTCTCCGAGATCGAGATGGGGATCCTGGAGAAGCTGATGACCATCAGTACGCAGCTTTTGCGGGAACCATGGAAGAATGTGCTGGAAGTGGAACCGGTGCTGGAGCGTATCGAGACCAATACGCAGTTTGCGCAGATCATCGCGCCCAACGAAATGATCGCCATCGTGACACTCAATGTCAAGATGGGAGATGTGGAAGGTTTTATGAACATCTGCATTCCCTATATGACCATTGAGCCGATCATCGATAATCTGAATACCAAGTTCTGGTTTACCAGCATGGCCAATCAGGACCATGGTGATCACCGGCAGGATCTGGAAAATCTGCTGCGTCGTGTGGATGTACCGGTCAAGGCGGTGCTGGGCAAGAGCCAGATCGCCGTCAGTGACTTTCTGGGCTTGCAGGTGGGTGATATCATCCGGCTGGAGCGCCGTGTGGACAATGAGCTGGATGTGTATGTCGGTATGTATAAGAAGTTTTCTGCGGTACCCGGCACCGACCATGATCATTATGCGGTGCGCGTGACCAGCGTATATCATGAGGACGAAGAAGACACCGATAATGCAACGGTGGAAGAATAACAGTCAGAGATTTTAGAGAGGAAATGTGAGCAAATGGATGGAATGCTGTCGCAGGACGAAATCAATGCTCTGTTGAATGGGATGGATCTGGATACCATCGCTGAGCCTTCCGGGAGCGGAAGCAGCAGCGGGCAGCCGGATCAGAATCTGCTTTCCGACATTGAAAAAGATGCGATCGGCGAGATCGCCAATATCAGTATGGGTACTTCGGCGACCACGCTGTTTTCCCTGGTCAACCAGAAGGTAAATATTACAACCCCTAAGGTGCAGCTGGCGAACTGGGATACGGTTATGGCGGATTATCCGGCACCCTGCGTGTTTGTCGAGATCCAGTATACCATGGGACTGACGGGATCGAATATCCTGATCCTGAACGAACGGGATGTCAAGATCATCACCGATCTGATGATGGGCGGCGACGGCACCAATATCGCAGGGGAGCTGGGCGAGATGCACTTATCCGCTATCTCCGAAGCCATGAACCAGATGATGGGATCTTCGGCCACCTCCCTTTCTTCGATGATGGAGATCAAGATCGACATCACACCGCCGGTAGCCAGCTTAGTCAAGGTGACAGAATTGACGGACGGCAGACGGCAGAATCCGTTTTCGGAAGATACCTTTGTACAGATCTCCTTCCGGATGCAGATCGGGGATCTGATCGATTCCACCATCATGCAACTGTATCCGGTGGCCTTCGCCAAATCGCTGTATGAAAAGTTTACCGGCGGCGCGATGATGGGCGGCAGCAGTGAGCCGGCACCGGCCACACCGGTACCCGATCCGGTACCGTTTAACAGCACACCGCAGATAGCAGCCGTGCCGACGCAACAGGATTCGTTTGCGGCGCAGCAGCCGAATATGAATCCGATGCAGGGTATGGGGCAGATGCCGAATATGCAAGGGATGCCGTATCCGCAGATGCAGATGCCGCAGGGTATGCCCATGATGCCGCAAATGCCGCAGATGAATGTACAGCCGGCGCAGTTTACGGCCTTTACTCCGGAGATGGCAGCAATGATCGGCCAGGAAAATATCGGCCTGATCATGGATGTGCCACTGGAAGTGACAGTAGAGCTTGGCCGTACCTCCAAGACGATCCACGAGATCTTAGACTTTGCACCGGGTACGATCATCGAGCTGGAAAAGATCGCCGGCGAACCCATCGATGTGCTGGTCAACGGTAAGTTTGTGGCCAAGGGCGAAGTGGTGGTCATTGAGGAAAGCTTCGGTGTGAGGATCACCGAGATCATTAAAGATTAACGAGTTGGGAAATAAAGTATGTCGGATATGCGGATGTTATTAACATTGGTGGATAACGGAACGGCACCGAGCGGAAATGCCACAAACAACATCGCGCGTTTCCTGACGCTGCTGATCATCTTTATCCTGGTGCTGGGCGTGACCTTTTATACCACGCGTTTTATCGCAAAGACGCAGCAGGGGCGCACGCAGTCAGCCAATATGGAGATCATGGAGACCATGCCTCTTGCTGCAGGCAAGTATCTGCAGATCGTGCGCATCGGTTCCAAATATGTGGTGCTGGCCATCGGTAAGGACTCCATTACCAAAGTGGCGGATCTGTCGGAAGAGGAATATGTTCCGGGAGAGCATACGCAGCCGGCAACCTTTGGGGATCTGCTGCAGAAACTGACACAAAAGATGAATACCCAAAAAACAGATTCTCAAAAAAGCGAGGGTAAGAACGATTAAGAGGAAGAATCGGAAACTGCATAGTCTGCTGCGACAAGTATGCCTGCTGTTGTTAGTGGGCATTATGTCTTTTATGGTACCCCTGAATGTGTACGCAACGGATGCGGATAATACCGGGGATACTGACGAGCGGACCTACGAGGAAGAGCCGGGGAGCGGGGATCCGTCAAAGACCAATATCGGGAATACGGTGACCATTGCCCTAAATGACGGTAACGGTTCGGTGAACGGTGCATTGCAGATCGTCTTTATTCTGGCGGCGATCTCGCTGATCCCGTTTTTGCTGCTTACGATCACCAGCTTTACCCGTATCATCATCGTGCTGCATTTTACCAGGCAGGCCCTCAACACGCAGACGGCCCCGCCCAACCAGGTGCTGATCGGCCTGGCGGTGTTTCTGACGATCTACATTATGGCGCCGACCTTTACGGCCATTTATGATGATGCCATCGTACCCTTGAACAACGGGGAGATTGAGGTATCGGAAGCATTGACGCTGGGGGCGCAGCCTCTCAGGGAGTATATGTATCCCCAGACCCAGGTGACGGATGTGTCGGTCTTTATGGAGATCGCCGGTTATACGGACTGGGATGGGGAGCCGGACAGTATCCCTCTGCAGGTGCTGATCCCGGCTTATGTGATGAGTGAGATGCGTACCGCTTTTATCATCGGCTTTTTGATCTACATCCCGTTCCTTATCATTGATATGGTGGTCAGCTCGGTGCTGATGAGTATGGGTATGATGATGCTGCCGCCGACCACGATCTCTATGCCATTCAAGATCCTGCTGTTTGTGCTGGCAGACGGCTGGAACCTGATCATCGTAAATCTGGTGCGATCGTTCTATTAGCGGAAAACTTTGAAGAGAATTTCAGAAAGGGGAAGGTGCGACTATGACAATTGATTCTATCACACAGATCATGTCCGATGCGATGTATACTGTTGTGATCACGGCTCTGCCGCCGCTTTTGGTCTCCATGGTGATCGGTCTTTTGGTCAGCATCTTTCAGACGGTCACATCGATCCAGGAGCAGACACTGACCTTTGTGCCAAAACTCCTGGCGATCTTTCTGACCCTGATGGTGGGCGGCAACTGGATGCTGAACAATATGATCACTTTTATGAAAGAGTTGTGGTCGGATTTCAGCGTATACATACATTAACGGGATATAGGTTATGGTTTGGAATGCGGATCTGTCCTTCCCTTTATCGGAACTGGAGTATTTTTTACTGATCCTGACCAGGATGTCCATGTTCATCTTTGCGGCACCCTTCTTTGGCCAGCGTAATGTGCCGCAGATGCTGCGGGCAGCCTTTGCCGTGCTGGTGAGCTTTGTGTTGTATGAGGCCATCACGCCGCACCAG
>JAFXQR010000068.1 GCA_017526985.1 Lachnospiraceae bacterium | reverse complement strand
TTCTTATTCCCTCTGCGGCCCGATTTTTCCATCCATTCCATAAACCTTAACGGTGCCGAAGGTATCCCGTCCACATAAAGCGGCATGCCAAGCACGATCATCTCCGCATCATTCATTTTCTTCCCGAGCACTTCCGGACTGCTTATAAAAGGCCCGATATTGATCTGCTCAAAAGGAATATGCAGCATTCCCGACAGAAGGTTCAGAAATCTCTTTGTATTGGCATTATCACCTCTTAAACTGCAGTTAAGCAATACCGTTTTCTTTACGCCTGTTGACGGTACATTTTCTTCCGGCGCTTCTGTCTTTTTCTCTTCACATTCTTCAAACTCCACAGCCTTGATCCTACAGCGCAGATTTCTGCAGACTGCTTCAGCATATGTTTCTGCTTTCCTTTTCTCTGTGTCAGTCAGCCCGCTTCCCCTAAAGATAAACGTTATCGTTTTTTCCTCCGGATATCTTGACTTGTGATGCATTTCTCCATCCACAATTTCAAAAAACGGAAGAACAAAACTTATGCTTCTGTCCAGTACATTCTTAACGAAACTGCTCACACCGCCATAGGTATAACGGCTCATGATCACCACTTCGTCAGACCGGTGAATCATTGCACCCATTCGATGATACCCGTCCCGGATAACGCACTCTCCGGGATTTTTCACCCAGCATCCGAAGCAGCCTGCGCAGGGCTTTATCCGGCCGTCGTCTGCTATGACCTTCCAGCCTTCATAACGGCCGGCGATCTTTTTATACTCTTCATCATCCATATCGTGGATTAGTAATTTCATGATTTATTCCTTTCCTGACTTCCTTATTCTATCCCTGATCTACAAGGTGTTATGGATCATTACCGTATTATTTCTTATATCTCTTAGAATACATAACGATCATAACCCCAATGCTGACTGCGATCAGCACTGCCGTATAGATTACCATACGGCCGCTATCCATCGCGCTTCCAAACATCCTTGCCTTAAATGAAAAGGTATCTCTGATCGCGTTCACAAAAGCGCCGTTGTCCAGTCCGCCAATATTCTCATCGATATGATCAAGGATCCCTCCCATCAGCGCGTTTCTGAGCAGTATCGTCACATGACTTCCCGGGAAGAGATTGCAGACCGTCTGTACATTGTCGGAGAATGATGAAACCGGTATATACGCCCCGATCACAAAACCCGATACTGCTGACAGGATCCCGAAGAATGCGCCGCATGCCGATGCCGATCTGAAAAACTGCACGATGATCATAAACAATGCAGTAGACGAAATGCATCCAAACGCCGTGACCAGATATGCCTTTGCGATCGCCGCTCCCGACATATGTACATTCCCTGTAAGGGAAAGTATAACAAGGCCTGCCGTCAGTATGATCCCGGTCATAAGGATTGCGCTTATGGCTGCGGCACTGAAATAGGCCAGTACGATCTGCCATCTGCGGATAGGAGTCGCGAGGATATCCTGATCTACGTTGTTTTCCTTATCTCCGACAACAGTTGATAAACAGTTAAACGGAACCGTTATCATAGCCGAACCCAGGATGCCCGTCAGCAGGATCATGCTTGTCATCATATCCAGATCCTTGGGTTCTATCCTGTCCTTCAGCAAAGGAATTGCGCCGATCACATCGTTGATAGCATTCACAAACGTACCTTTCAAAAACAAAAGATACAGAGCAAATACGATCATCGATGTCAAAAGTGAAAAGATAACCGATTGTTTATCCTTAAAGTATACCAGTATATTCCTTCTGGTCAGTCCTGCGTACATTCTCATGCTTCCATCTCCCTTCCCGTAAGATTTAAAAACACATCATCCATAGTTCCTTTGATCACTTCATAATCCACGATCTTTGCCCGGTTCTTGTACAGTGTATCTGTAACAGATCCTGTAAATCTTATATTGTAATGATCTGCTTCGTAAGTCCATTCCTGCCCCTTCAGCACCTCTTCGTTCTCAGCTTTCTTTTCCGTATACCAGACCGGCTTTGACGATGCGTACCGGCTCTTGAGCTCCGAAGGCGAACCCGATGCTATGATATGTCCTCTCTCCAATATCTTTACATTATCTGCATCCACGGTCTCTTCCATATAGTGGGTGGTTAAAAATATCGTAAGCTGTTTTTCTTTTTTCAGTGTCCGGATATGATCCCATACCATCTTGCGTGATCTCGGATCCAAGCCGGTGGTCGGCTCGTCAAGAAACAATATCCCCGGTTCATTGATCAGTGCCCTTACGATATCCACTCTTCTTCTCTGACCGCCTGATAGCCGCTCATATCTCCGGTTCCAGATATCCGCGATCTCAAAGCTGTCCATATACGGTTCTAGGCGGGCTTTGATCTCTTTTTTGTTAAGACCGTAATAAGCGCCTCTGGTCATCAGATTCTCCGCCACGGTAAGTTTCTTATCCAGCACCGAATTCTGGAATACGATCCCTATCTGCTTTCGGATCTCATCATCTTCTTCACCCAACTTACGTCCGAATATCCTTACGTCTCCGGATGTTTTTCCCAGGATGGTACACAGTATATTGATGGTCGTTGATTTGCCTGCTCCATTCTCCCCAAGAAAAGCAAAGAGTTCGCCTTCCTTTACTTCAAATGAAATACCATCCACTGCCGTGAAGCTGTCATATTTCTTTACCAGATCTTTTACTATAATCGCATTTTCCATTTGATTTTTCCTCCCTTGAAAAAGGTATACCACAGGCATCTGCACAAAAAAAGAGCAACCCGACCAACATGCATAAACACGTGACCAAGTTGCATTATTTTCGATCAATAGCGGAACGTTTTATCTTTATTCCTCGTCCCTTATCTCGCCGATAGCCTGATTGATCTTCTTTTCATCGGCTCTGAACATCCATATTGTATATACCCATACGGCGCCATAGATCAGCACATACAACAGCAGGATAAAAAGATATTCCCTAAGATCCGTATACCATTTAAACAGATATCCGCATAAGCTTACGACCAGAAGGACCGAAATGCAGTGAAGCACTTCCGCCAGATGTATACTGACTTTTGTATTCTCATCTGCCCAATAGAATATCAGGGATGGCAGTGAACACAAAAAACCCGTGATGATGATCGATATGGGGATAAACCACTCCCATTGGATCATCTCCTGGCCATTCGTAAAATACAAAACCACCGTCCGGATCCCCATCCCAAGCAGGATCCCGGTAGATATCATCAATGTCTGGTTATATATCAACTTAGCTTTACTCATAGTTTCACACTCCGAGTTTCTTCTTCAGATCTTTTACATAGCCACGGGAAATGATGATCCGCTCTCCGTTTAAAAGTTCCACGCTCATCCTCGCATTCAACTCTGCTCGCACGGACCGAATCTTTCGGATATTAACGATCATAGCCTTCGAACACCGCAGAAAAGGAAACCCCATGATCTCTTCCAGTTCGTATAGCCTGTACTTCGTCTCATAACAGCTGTCTTTGGAATACACATAAGTCCTTTTATCGACCGATTCGATATAATAGATCTGATCGTAACGGACCATAAGCGTATCGCTGCCCGAAAGCACCGGGATACTGTTTCCGCTGTCCCGGAGAAGATCGACTGCTCTGCGTATGGTGTCAGTCACTTCAACAGCGCTTATCACTGCACCTTCATCCTCTTCTGTTTTTACCTTTCTGATCTCGACTTTCATGTATTCCCCGATCTTATAAGATCTTTTGCGATATTACGGATCTATTGCGCTTACTATAATATCCGTCACACCCGATTATACCCTTATTACCGGATTTTCTCAACTCCTGATCCGTATGCTCATAATAAACAGAACGTATAGTTACTATTCACAGCCGGACCGCGCGCTTACAGCGCTCACGGCCCAAAATATATAGCATGAGATATATAGAAGTTACCTGTTGTACCGGGATAACAGAAAGGATATACTTATAGTAAGCGCAATAAATAATTGCGCTTACTATATATATTTATTATGATGCTCTAAGCGGCGACATCTCAGATGTGCGGCTCCGTAACGGAGTGACAGAAGATCGAGACTGTGCATATGACGTTACTCTTATCGGTAGACAAACCGCCGAAAGACTATAGAAAACATGACCGGCAGATCATCCCGGGGATCCTCCATGCCATCTGGTTTTCGACCGATCCGTTACCACCCCTGTATCAGAAATGCCTTGATTCCTGGAAAAAATATGCTCTGGATATGGAGATAAAGATCTGGAATCTGAAGAATTACTAACCGAACGCTATCATAATATCCAAAATTTTCTTGCATCCAAAGGTATCATTCCCGAAATCTGAAAAACCACGGGGACGGACCTCGTGGTTTTTCGTGTTCACTTAATTATAACATACTGTTAAGCCCTTCAAGTATGGATCCGCAGGCCCAGGGCATAAGCGCAAACCATGTTGAAGCTACGCTTCCGTCAGGATAATGCTCCGTAAGCAGTCCCTGACTATGACAGAATCTCTCCGACATCCATCCTCTCTTGCCGTAATCAAACTCCCGGTCGAATGTATTATGACACTGACAACTCCACAATATCGTATCATTCAGACGCTTTGCAACATACTCATCATTCCTGTGGCTGAGATAATACTTTATCTCTCCGATCACGGATGAAGACATGGGATGGATATGCGGATTCGTTACGGAAGTTATGCTCCCACCGCAGCTTGACCACCCCACTTTACTGAGAGGCGGCACCTTTATTGGCGAATTGTAACAGAACTTAAACGTAAACTCGTAATGCAAGGCATCCTGCATATGATCCAGTAAACCATCTTCCCCTGTCATTTCGTGCAGATACCGCACTGCCCTGATATAGCTCAGAACACCTTCCGAATCAATATTCTTGTCAATATCCAGTGGGCCGCCGTAACATTCTTCGTGACAGACATAAGCCTTATGATACCACTGTTCGCTTTTAAGCAACCCTTCCAAATATTCTCTCCCGCCTGTTATAAAGCAATAAAAGGCTGCCGCCGCCATACACCATGCCCCGGAAAAAGAATCGTACGCCAGCCCTGCTCCCGACCTTTCCGAAAAGATATACGGATATTCCCCATCCGCATTGCGGCTCTGTTCGGTAACATCGATCATGCCTTTTGCATATTCCAGCCAGTCAGCATGTATCGTTCCCGCTTTCTTTTCCCATTCGTATGCCTTTAACAGCAGATAAACTGCCTGCCCTACCAGATATGCCGCATGTCCCGGAGCCGGCTGCTTGTCATACCACCAGCCTTTGTTGCTCCATACTCCGTCATTCTCTGCTGTAAAAGGCAGACCGTTAGCCGGATTGATACTCGTTGATACGATATGTGAAATACTGTCCAGTGCCTGCTCCCGCATCTTATAATCTCCAAGGGTATGCGCCGACATAAGCATAGGTACCGATGCCGCCAGTCCATTAGTCCATGATATCGACGGAAGTATCCTGTACTCATATCCTTGTGGTTTATCGAACACAAAACCTGAATAACAATGTTTGTCAGGAAGCCATGCATCACGCGCTATCGCTGTGGAAATATCCCTGATCGTATCAAGCGCCGACAGGCACTTCCTCGGCTCTTCATGAAACATATCATATACGGGAATAAGCGCATCATGAATACCTCTCTCATCTTCAGCGCAAAGATCATAACAATAAAGCTGTATCGTGATCTTTCCATCTTTTTTGATACTGATGCAGTTCTCTGAAAGCTCTTCTCTTTTCGAATACTTATGCGAATCCGTAAACAGATACGGCGCATTTTCATAACCCAGGGTATACCAGAGCTCTCCCTTTTCAAGCGAACAGCCAAATCCCGCATACTGCAAAAACTCTCCGGATCTTCCCGGGTACCACTCTGTCACATCTTCATCCGCATATAGAAAATAGGGCGTTGCAGCCAACCCTCTTACATGCCCATCCGCATATGCCAAAGCGCAGGGATGCGATAATCTGTCCGCTCTCACCATCCACCACGGACTGGAAGGAAACTCACCTTCAAGCCGAAGGCGCGGAGTAAGGCTGTCTGTCTTAAGCGGAGCCTCACCACGGTTGGTCCCGTACATGAATCCCGGAAGATAAAAACGAGGAGATCCGTTTCCGACAGGCATAGCTATACGGATCACGCCTTCAAAATCTTCTTCAGCGCTGATCGTAAGCAAAAGCTGTTCCGATACCGCATCTGAGCCCGGCTTGTTCAGTTCAACACTAAGTCCAAAAGCCGGAAGGTCCGCATATTCCTCTCCTCCGCTTTTACTTCTTGCACTAAAGATCAATTTAGAAAAAATATTATCACTCACGTCATATCCTCCCTCTCAGGCAGTTACTCTGTATTTATATCAGGCTATACTCTGTATGATTTGTGATCATAGCTGCTCCGCCCCGGTGACTTCTCCGTGGTTTCACCCCTTTATCGAACGCGGCTCAATACGTATCTTTCCGGATATTTCCGGCAGCTTTATCCTGTACTTTTCTGCCAGCTGAGGCCCGCAGGCTCCGGAACCTACGCCCGCCATGGCAAAATCTGCACAGATCACATTGTGCTCACACTTTTCAAGTTCAAAATTATGCCCTTTACGCGCCAGTTCTTCCTGTGTATACTCCGAGGCATTGAAGGAAAAACCATCCGGATTGCTGAATACCAATGATCCTTTAGCGCCCAGCACAGCCATTCTCGTACATCCGTAATGTGATCCGTTCTCCTGCGGTTTGATATAATCCTCATGCAGATCTGCAATAGCCGATCTGAAATTACCTATATAGCTTGCCTGATGTTTGTCGATATAACTCTCATACGGTCCATAACCATAGTATTCAATGGTATCATATTCCTTTTCGACAAACAGACGCAATCCGAATCTCGGCAACAATCCCACTTTATTCGAGGTTTCCGCATTACAGGAGATCTCCAGTCCACCGTTTCCATCGATACGGTATTCGGCATTCATTTTTGCAAACGGCTGTGTGATGCTCCATCCGAAGGATTGTTTCACCTGTATCACTACGCAGTTTCCTTCTTCCGCTATACCCGTTTCGTACACCTTCACGATGTAGTCATTCTGATGTGCCGCATACCATTCGCCTCTCATCGTATCATTATCTACCGGAGCACGGAAGAAATTGTATTCCATCGGCTTTGCGATCATGTCTGCTCCATTCACGATGATACGATCAAAACATGCCCTGCGGCGGTTAAAAACATACTCTGTGCTTCCTGCTTTGATACGGTATTCCAATGCGCTTTCACTATATTCAGGCACTGCGGATGATACCGTCCTCTCTTTCCTTTGCGCCGTATAGATCTTCAACTGGTCGAAGCATACTTCCGCACCTTTCTCATAAACGCCGCTGTCGTCTTTGGCAGTAAAGCAGAAACGGATATAGGCATCTTTTTCAAATACGCCTGCGGCCTCCGGGATAGCGATCTCTGTGCTTCCCATCGGTGGGACCGAAAATTCAAAAGCGCCGGTATCTGCCACTCCGCCATCATAGCTGATCTCCCAGTGACAATCCATCTTACTGCCGGCATCGACAAAACGCAGGAGGCTGTGGATCACAAATTTTCCATCTTTCTCTCCCTTGCTCACTCTCACGGGACGATATACCTGTTTTAATTCCTTAAGTCCCGTATGCGGTCTCCGGTCCGGATAGCAAAGTGCATCCATACAGAAATTATTGTCATGATGGCGTTCACCGCTGTCCCCGCCATAGCCGTATTTAGCTTTACTGTCTGCTGTCCTGCCAAGGATCACGGCGTGGTCGGCCCACTCCCACACAAGGCCGCCACACAGCCTGTCACTACTCATAAACACTTCATGATAATCTTCCAGATCCCCGGGGCCGTTCCCCATGGCATGGCAGTATTCACAAAGTATGAACGGGCGTTTTTCATCCTCCCGCGTAAGGAATTTCTTGATATCTTCAACAGAAGAATACATACGGGAGACCACGTCCAGAACATCGTCCGGCGTGTCATCCAGTTTGTGAACACTCTCATAGTGTACCGGGCGTGTACCGTCCAGCTTTTTGATCAGCTTGGCAGCTTCACGGAAATTCTCACCATATCCGCTCTCATTTCCCAGCGACCAGAAGATAACGCTGGGTCGGTTCACGTCACGCGTAACCAGCAATTTTTCACGATCCAGTATCGCCTCTTTAAACTGCGGATCTTTCGCGATCAGCGCGATGCCGCCATATCCGTCCTCCCAACTCCACTTCAGACCATTATGTACATTGACACAGCCATGGGTCTCGATATCAGCCTCATTGATAACATAGAGCCCCAGTTCATCACAGATCGTATAGAACTCCGGTGCATTCGGATAATGCGATGTTCGTACGGCATTGACATTGTGCAGCTTCATAAGCTCCAGGTCTTGCCGCATACGGGATCGGTCCGCATAATACCCGGTATCCGGATAGCTGTCGTGCCGGTTGACGCCAAAGATCTTGATGTGTTTTCCATTAAGCTTCAGGATACCATCTTCAATGGATACCTTACGGAATCCGACCTTCTCCCCGATGATCTCACTGTCCGTTTCTATTTCCAGCCGGTAAAGATAAGGATCCTCGGCCGACCAGAGTTTTGCATCCTCTATGGTATGTTCAAAGGTCGCTCCGTCTGCCACATCGCTCTCACACAGCATCCTGTCACCATCAAAAAGACGGATCCTCGCTCCTGCTCCATGTATTGTGATCTTAAAATTACCGTTTGAGAATCCGCTGTCCGGCTCGGCAGTAATGCGGTATTCCTCTATTCTTTTCTCCGGTCTCGACAGAATATAAACATCCCGGAAAATGCCGGACAAACGGAACTTATCCTGATCTTCCAGATAGGTTCCGTCGCACCACTTTAATACAGCTACGGCGATTTGATTTTCTCCTTCATGGAGCATCGCCGTGATATCAAATTCCGATGTATGATGAGATACCTGCGAATAGCCCGCAAATCGGCCGTTTATATACAGATAAAAACAGCTGTCTACGCCCTCAAAACAAAGGATCCTTTGCAATCCATCCGTCTGATAAACAAAACTTCTGCGATATACTCCCACCGGTATATCATCCGGAACATACGGCGGATCAAACGGGATCGGATAATTTACATTGGTATACTGCGGCTTGTCAAATCCATGCAGCTGCCAATTGGAAGGTACCGGCATTTTCTCTTTTCCGCATTCAATAAAATCATCCGGCATATCGATAATGCTTTCATAATAAACAAAGTCCCACTCTCCGTTCAGCAGTTCAAATCGATCCGACTCCTCACGCAGGGCGAAAGCATCCTGCCCCTTCGCGAACGGTATGAAATAATTATGATCCGGCAGTGTGCCGATATGCAGTTTCTGCGGATCCTCGTGCAGTGTCATAAAGCTCTTCTGTGAGTCTTTTGCAGCAATCTCAGAAATATTCATATCCTGCTCCTCTCTATTTGTATGATCCGAATATGTTTATGTCCTCATTATTGATCTTAAATAATCTTCGCTTTGATTATATTACAGATGACACTCAATTCAATACATGATATTATCATGATATAACAATATGAACATTAATTATACCTTAGGAGTATCGTATGTTTATCTCTCATTATCCGATCATAGCCCGTGAAAGCAGGCTGCCGCTGTACCTGATCAGCCTGGGGATGCACGATTGCCAGCCACCGGTACGGCGCGGCACGGAATTTGGATTTCCGCAGATCTTCTTTTGTACAAAAGGAAAAGGATGGCTGTTTTATGACGGGATCAAGACAGAGATCAAAGCCGGGATGGGCTTTTTTCTGCCGGCTTCGTATCCTCATGAATATCATCCGGCCGGAAATGTCTGGGATGTCCATTGGATCATCCCCGGAGGATATGCCTGTGAGCGGCTACTCTCCGAATCCGGATTTGATGCTCCCATAGCTTTTGTGCTCGACAGCACAGCTCAGCTGGATAAGCTTTTTATGAATATGCATGCCGCCCTGCAACATGACCATATTTCCGGTAATCTGAAGGCATCGGGAATATTGTATGAATTCATGATAGAACTGGACAGGGCTATAAATCATTTAAACAGCTCTGCGGTGCCAAACCCGGCATTAAAAAAATGTCTGAACCTGATCGACAGCTCTTATTCCGCTCCGATCACAATGGAAGATCTCTGCGAAGTATCCGGCCTGTCCAAGCAGCACATCTGCAGGCTGTTCCGAGGTTCTCTAAATACACGTCCGACGGAATACATAGCCAAGCGCCGTATCCAGGCAGCAAAAGAATTACTATCCGGTACTAAAATGACAATTGAGGATATAGCTGAAAAAACAGGCTTCTGCTCCAGCAGCTATTTCTGCAAACTCTTCAAACGTTACGAGGATATTACTCCGACGCAATTCCGGAATATTTAAAAACCACGGGGACGGACCTTGTGGTTTTTTCGATGTGCTTTGTCCATGGTTTCATACGATTTACCCCAAACAAATATCGCTGGTAAATCATGAGCATTTCATTTATAATATAAGTGTCAATATTCTACTTTTTAAGGAGGTTTCCCATGGCAAAAAACAACCCTTACGCAGGCACACAGACCGAAAAAAACCTGGAAGCAGCATTCGCCGGAGAATCACAGGCCAGAAATAAGTATACATACTTTGCTTCCAAGGCAAAAAAGGAAGGATACGAGCAGATCGCTGCTTTGTTCCTCAAGACCGCCGATAACGAGAAGGAACATGCAAAACTCTGGTTCAAGGAACTTAACGGTATCGGTGATACCAAGGAAAATCTTGCAGATGCTGCAGACGGCGAAAACTATGAATGGACGGATATGTATGAAGAATTCGCCAAAACAGCTGAGGAAGAAGGCTTTCCGGAGCTGGCAGCCAAATTCCGTGGAGTTGCTGCCATAGAAAAGGCGCACGAAGAGCGTTACCGCGCACTGCTCAAAAACATTGAAATGCAGGAAGTGTTTAAAAAGAGTGAAGTTAAAGTCTGGGAATGCCGCAACTGCGGACATATCGTAGTCGGCACCAGCGCCCCTGAGGTTTGTCCTGTCTGCAATCACCCGCAGGCATATTTCGAAGTACACGAAACGAACTATTAATGCCATAGAAAAATGAGTAGCCATGGGGAAAAGACCACGAGGTACTTCCCCATGGTTTTCTGATCATTTATTTCCTTCTTCATACCAGACCGGAGTGGAATTCATAAACAGATCATAGAGAGAGTCAGCGAATTTCACATGCTTTTGATCCATGTATTCAACCGCCAGGATCTCCCCATTATCATTATTCAGTTCCAGGGCAAAGGAATCATCTCCATCGATGCATGCGCCGCCCAAAAGGAAAAAATGTCCCGAAGTTATGAAGTCATAATTCCCGGCATAATTTTCTTTTTCGAATCCCCTGATCACATACCCTTCTATATTGACCATTGGCAGCAAACCGTTTATGTGGAAAGTTTTGCCATCCTTCTGCCCTTCCAGCATAAAATAGAAATAACCTGAAACAAGTTCCTTAAGGTCTCTGTGCAGTGGAAAACCAAGCCCGGATTCTATTCCTGCAAAATCCACCGGATTCGTTTGTTTTATCGGCTTCCACTGGTAGTACCCGTCTCTGTCCGGTTCGGAAATTACAAGCCCGCAATCTGCCAGTTCTTTCCTTAATGGACATGTCGGAAATGTCTGCCACTTATACAGATATCCGATATTATTTCTGACCAGAAAATACTCCATCGCTTCTCTGACTCCGGCACCGGACATCCCTGCATTCTGCCTTGCCCGGTTCATTTTTGCAGTTTCCTCTTCAATGACCGGACGAAGCTTTTCCAGTTCTTCATCCTTAAAAAGCCTCTTCACATCATATCCCCAAAAACGCAGGATCGTTTCCAGGTATCCCAGATTTCTTCTGTTGTCCCCATCTATTGCAATGTATTTTCCGGTATCCATCACAAAAGCGATCGGCAGATCCTCCCTTCTTCCGATCACCACATAGTCCTGCTCCTTATGAAAACGTTGCAGCGCATAGAACTCCAACGGGATTCCCTGCAATCTGCTTTCTCCTGCAAACTTAAGCCATTCCCTTAAGTCATCGGGAATCTTTACCTGGTGATTCTGTTCCCATACAGAGATCTCCTTTTCGGTTAAGGGACTGCCAAATTCACTTTTTCCGTACTTTGCTTCCAGGCGCTTACATAAGCTTAAGACATATTCTTTTTCCTGATTCATCATAGCGACCGGATCAGGACCACGATTTACTTTCTTTGTTTCCGTTTGCTCATTACTGTTTTGCGGCTTTGCTGTCTCTTTTTGCTGCTCTGTAGCTTTTCTTGCGTTATCACTGAATTTAAAGAACTTTTCCGGATCCCTGAGCACACCGAGCAGCCCGTCCAGATTTATCTTCTGATAAGGCAGATCCCTGATATTCTCATTTTGGGCAAACACAAGATGGATCTCAGAATTCACACCCTGTTCACAGACATCGATCTTAACCGTTATGTTTCCGATAAGCGTTTTATCCGTTTTTACAGCCTTTATATTACTCAGAGGAACACTGATACTTTTCACCAGTACACCGGGCGTTGAGAATTCAGCTACCATCAATCTGCCCATATTTGTAACAGCGACAAACCCATATAATTTATTCGTAAGCAGCATAGATAAATTCCCGGTCTGCCTGATCGTGCATAATACCGGATAGGCCGGTTGCTCTCCCTGCTTACATAAGCAGGCAAGGGTGATATTCATCAGCTTTGTATCCACTTTAATCATTTTTGAGTATTTTTTTCATTCATAAGTCCCGGTATATTATCGACCATATACTTTAGAACGGATCTTCTGTATCCTCCAAGGTATAATCGCTCTTCCCAAACAGCGTCTTCATATAATCGCTTCTTGCAAACAGGATTCTGCCTATTTCCATCCGGTTTTCATTAATTCTGTAAAACGCTATATACTCCTTGAATGTCACATAATAGATGCCGATAAATTCTCCCATAAAACTCAACGGGGTACCCGTCTTGGGATAGTTCTTCTTTTTCCTGACTGCCGCTCTCAAATCCGTAATATATCTGTCTGCAATATCAAAACTCTGAAAAGCCTCATATACCTCATCCCAAACCCTGTCCAGATCATTTTCTGCAGCAGGCGAGTAGACTATTTCAAAATTCATGCTTTAACCTCAGCCTCTTTCCGTCTTCTCTTCTCCGCAAAATGCCTGTCCAGATCTTCTTCGGTTTTCCACCCTTGCTGCTCTCCCGACTGAAATCCCTTGTTAAGTTCTGTCATAAGTTTAAGCATTGCTTTTGTCTTCTCGAACTCTTCATCGTCTTCTATGCTATGAACGCTGTATTCGCCATGCCCGTTTTTGGTCAAATAAACGGGAGCATTGGGTCTTACTTTTTCTAAAACCTTACCATAATTTCGAAGTTCAGAAATCGGTGCTATTGTTGGCATATGCTATACCTCCTATCTTAAACGAATATTCCAATATGATTCTTACAGATATACTAACACTCTTTTGTATATTTTTCAACAAATCATTCGAAGAATTTATCGAAACCTTGTGGATATCAATTTCTAATTCCATTTTTTAGTGAACCTGCTCAGCAAGGAAAGCCGGAGAATTTATGGCAGGTGTCTGACCCCCTATATTCTAAATCCCCAGATAGTTTCGGATCAAAGCATCATTCTCCACTCCATCCCGGTATCCCAGCCAGTACAGATTTCCCAATTTCTCCATATCACCTTCCACGCGGGCAACCGTTACCGTCTGTGACGGTGCGATCCGAAGCAGTCTGCCTTCCATATGCAACTGTTCTATCTCGTCACACTGACGATTGTAGGATTTATTGCTGATCGCCAGTTTCTTTGCAAAAGCCTCCCGTGACCGGTAGAAACGCAGCGCCGTTTTGGAAATCTTGTCCGGTTTGCGATAGGTGGTTTCCCTGGTCCGAAGCACGATGATCTTTTGAAATCCGTTTTGCAGCGCCCAATGATATGGGATCTTACAGGTGCATCCACCATCCAGATACGGCACACCGTCGATCCAGACCATCGGGGAAATATACGGCATGGTCGCCGAGGCCCTTACGCCGGCAAAAATGTCCCGGCTCCGTCCCTTTTCAAAACATACTGCCTTTCCGTTATCGCAATTCGTTGCCACCGCAATAAAGCGTTGCTTGCTGTTTTCAAAACGCTCACGATCAAACGGTTCCAGAATTCCTCTATCCTCGGTCAAAAATCCGATATCCAGCAGACTATGGCTATGGAGCACCGCTCTGGCACCAACATAGCGGCTGTCATGCCGAAACCCCAGATTGATGCGTCCCGATCTGCCGATCTGTCCTGATATATAATTCATTCCGGACAGTGCTCCGGCCGATACACCGATTACACAGGCCATATTGATATCATTCTCCATCATCGCATCCAGAAAGCCCTGTGTATAGAGCCCGCGAAATGCTCCGCCTTCCAGTACCAGACACCCCTCCGTAATATGATCAGACGCCCTTCCTTCCGGAAGGTTCTCTAATCCCGAATATACCTTATGCATGCTTTTCCACTCTCCTGTAATTATTTTCGATTTATAAACAACTTCATCGTAATGCCGACCCGATCCCTTCGTTCACGCTGCCCCCTCAAATATTATATAGGATTCTATTTTCAGAATCCCAGAGGTTCGCCTACCAGTATCACGCGGATCCGATCCTTGTGTCTGGAGAATCTTGTGATCAGGAACTGAACGCTATGCCTTACAGATCCTTGGGAATCAGATCCCCCATCATCCCCCAATATACTTCCATATCCGACAATTCAAGATTTGAGATATTATCTTCTCCATTCAGAAACAACGGAACCTTATATCCTACGCATTTTTCGTGAGGAATATCGCATCCGGCATCGGATCCATACCATTCCTCAAAAAAATCAGATGCAAGCGAATCCGCGCTGTAATCTGCGATCTCCTCATCATGAAGCATAATAAAATCAGTCGGAATATTTAATACTTCACCTGTTCCCGGCTCAAACAGCAGTATTTTTCCCGTATGAATATTCTCGGCAAATTGCCTTCCCAGCCAGTCATATCCAAATACAATGATCGTTCCTTTATATTTCGGAAAAGCCTCCTCTACGATCTGCGTCCACTTTTCGATGTCGTTGATATTATGAATTCTGTATAGTCCCTTCTTAAAGGTTTCTCCTGAAAAAGACTGCAAAAAGGCTTCCGGATCTTCAACGGCATCTTTCCCCTCAATACCTGCAAACTTATAAAACTTCTCAAACATAGTTTTTCCTCTCTTTCTCCTGTTATTCATACAATTTTCCGATCATCCGCTCACTTTATCCAGTTCCCTGATCAGTTCTGCTGCCGTGTAGCGTTCCTCCGCATTGAGGCGGATACATAGCCTTCCTGCACGCTAGGAACATTATACCCCATATTCCCGGACAAAACCATATCTGCATTTTGGGCATTTCTACCGACAGAATCGGATATTCCGGAGCTGGGAGGACGGCCGGTTTATGTCAATGCCGGTGCCGCATTCTTCAAGGCTGGCGATACATGCTCCTTCGAAGATCTTTATAAGCAGGCGGGCCGCGGGGTCTATGCCGGCAAAACGATCAGCGGCAGCACCTTACATTTCTGAATCTGCACATCTTAAGGGACGGTTCCCGCGTGCTATAACGCACCGGGCCGCCCCTTTTTTTTGACGCATTTTCACTATTTTCACGTCCCAAACACATGTTTGTGCATTTTGTCAATTGACTAGCGGGAACAAATGTTCTATATTCTTTACGAATCCCCTATTTAAGAGAAAGGAGCACGGCACGCCATGGAGCATGTCTATATTGCGATTGACCTGAAATCCTTCTACGCCTCCGTGGAGTGCGTGGAACGTAAGCTGGATCCCCTTACCACCAATCTGGTGGTAGCCGACAGCAGCCGCACGGATAAAACGATCTGCCTCGCCGTATCCCCAGGTCTCAAATCCTACGGTGTCCCCGGGCGCCCGAGACTCTTTGAAGTGATACAGGCCGTAAAAGATCTGAATGCTGCCCGCCGCCTGCATGCTCCGCACCGGCGTTTTACCGGCAAGTCCGTTTTTGTTCCGGATCTGGAGGCGGATCCCTCCCTGGAGCTGGACTATATCACTGCCGTTCCGCGGATGCGCCTGTACATGCAGTACAGCACCCGGATCTACAGCATCTATCTGCGCTATATCGCTCCGGAAGATATCCATGTCTACTCATGCGATGAGGTGTTCATCGATGCCTCCCACTATCTTGCGCTTTACGGCAAAAGCGTGCACGATCTGGCGATCACCATGATCCGTGATGTGCTGGCTGAAACCGGCATCACGGCAACGGCCGGCATCGGTACCAACCTGTTTCTGAGCAAGGTTGCTATGGACATCGTCGCCAAACATATGCCGGCCGACAAAGACGGGGTGCGCATCGCCGATCTGGATGAGCACAGTTTCCGGGAAAAGCTCTGGGACCACACCCCCATTACGGACTTCTGGCGTGTCGGCGGCGGCACGGCACGCAGCCTGTACAATCTGGGGCTTACGACCATGGGCGATGTGGCACGCTATTCCGAATACGGGGAACAGCGGCTCTACAAGACCTTCGGGATCAATGCCGAGCTGCTGATCGATCACGCATGGGGTTGGGAACCGGTAACGATCGAATGCATCAAGCAGTACCGCCCCGCGACAAACAGCATTTCCTCCGGGCAGGTCCTGCAGCGGCCATACAAATATGACGAAGCTGCGATCATCGTCCGGGAGATGACCGACCTGCTCTCCCTCGATCTGGTACGTAAACAGGTCGTGACCGACCAGATGGTGCTTACGATCGGCTATGAATGCATCAAGGATCCGGAACTGTTAAAGGCCTACCACGGCGAACTGCATCTGGATTACTATGGCCGCATCACGCCGCGTCACGCCACCGGTACCGCAAATATCCACCGCTATACCGCATCCGCCAGACTGCTGACCGGCGCTGTCGTCTCGCTCTACGAAGCGATCGTGGATCCGCATCTGTTGATACGCCGGGTAAACATCTGCGCATGCCATGTGGTTCCGGAAGGCTCCGTAAAGGCTTACCCGGAATACGAACAGTTAGACCTCTTTACGGACTACGATGCGCTGGAACGGGCGCGTCTGGAAGAAGACCGGCTGTTACAAAAAGAAAAAGCGCTGCAGCTTGCAACGCTTAAGATCAAGGAAAAATACGGAAAGAATGCCATCCTGAAGGGTACCAACTTCCTGGAAGGTGCCACGACAAGAGAACGAAATCAATGGATCGGAGGACATAAAGCATGAATACTTACAAAGACATTATCGACCACCCGCACTACCAGTCAAAGACCAGACCGCATATGACGATGCTGAACCGCGCCGCCCAGTTTGCCCCCTTTGCAGCACTCTCCGGCTATGAGGAGTCGGTCCGCGAGACGGAACGCCTGACCGACCGGCGCATCGAACCGGACGAAGCCATGATCGCCGAGCTGAATGACAAGCTCCAGTATCTCTATCTGACCAAGTCCTCGCACCCGCATGTCACCATCACTTACTTTGTCAAGGATCCCCGCAAGGACGGCGGCTCCTACGAAACCATCTCCGGCACCATCAAGAATATCGATGCCGTCTTTGCTTATGTGGTCATGGACGATGGCAGTCTGGTTCCGATCAAGGATATCCATGCGATCGAGATGTGACTCCGGTCAGACTTTGACTATATTTACTATATTGTCTCCGTACTCTATTCCGTTTCCGGTCAGAAAATCTACCAATCCTTCGATCTTCTCAGGCTGGCAGACGATCTTAGGTGTGTGGGCATCACACCCGATCACATATTTCGGATGATACTCAGAGGCCAGCCTAAAGAACCTGTCGCATGGATACCACATTGTAACCGCATCAGAACGGCTGGCAATGATACTCTTTCATAATTTGGATTTGCAGTTAGCAGGAACTTTTTACGAGCATATCAATCTCCTTACGCACACCTTCTGCTCACAACCACAATATCCTCGATCCCCACGCCGAACATATCTGCCAAAATGACGATATTGTCAATGGTCGGTATACTATCACCCCGCATCCATTTGTAGATCGCCTGCGGGGTGTTAAAGCCAAAGACTGCCTGCACTTCCGCAATCTTCATCTTATTATTCTTGATAAGACGCCTGCTCTCACCAATTGCGCTATGTTCCATCGTCTGTGATTATGTCGCCACAGTGCGCTGCTCATTTATTCAAACTCCCGTAGGGAGTGCGACAAGGATTTGGTACAAATCCCGATTTCTATCTCTCCCTCGTCCAGATGACAATAAGGTCACATTTGCTCTAAACCCTCCAAACCCGCAAAGCGGGTGCGATAAGAGTTTCGTAAGAAACTCCGACAACTTACTTGCTGATCTTATCTGCTATGCTCGAAGCAGCAAAACTTTCAGGTTTGCATTTTGCTTCAAATCCGCACGCTTTGATCCAACCAACAAGCCCGGGGATCAACTCTTTCGTCTTCCCCTTATCTGACCACCCGGCATCGACGTGTATGGACAGAAGCGTATTCTCTCTCATCCTCTTGTACTTGCTCTCCTCTTCCAACTCGCCCGCCAGCTGCATCATCACTTCCAAAGACCTCGATGTTTCGGTATTTAACTTCTGCATAACATTTGTGATCCGGTTAATCCTATCGATTTCATAAAAGAATATACCACCATGTCCTTCCTTATATGCTGCTATTACCGTTACCATCTTGGTATCATTAAAGTTCTGGCTATCTGTCCCTACTACAATCTGAAATATACCTTCGATATTTTTGTTCTTATCGTAGAATGCCAGAATCTTATCTGGTATCTGTTCTATATTCATTTTTCCATATGTCTCACTCTGAAACATTCTACTATCCTCTCTACTTATTTTTCATCGGAATGCCCGGATTTGAACCGAGACCACATTGTCTACGCTCCGCTCCGGTCGGTGCTAAACGTGTGCCACTGGCACACAGCACCCCAAATCACGCATGCTGCCATTGAACACCACATCCCGATATGCGTCCGACAGGACTTGAACCTGCAACCTGACGATTAAGAGTCGCCTGCTCTGCCATTGAGCCACGAACGCTTAGTGCGTCTGACAGGATTCGAACCTGCGGTATACGGGTTAAAGGCCCGTTGCCATTCCTCTTGGCTACAGACGCGTTATTTCGATTTTCGATACTTACTCTTCTGTTTTCGTTTCATTGTCTTTTATCCTTTCCATTTTTCTTCCTACCCGATGAGAGATTCGAACTCTCGTCTCCTGACTGAGAATCAGGAATCACTGCCATTAGACCAATCGGGCAATTCATGACGCTATTT
>JAFXQR010000067.1 GCA_017526985.1 Lachnospiraceae bacterium | reverse complement strand
TATGAGATGGTCCTGTCATTCCTGCTCTAGCAGAATTACCTATAGCAACATATTCCTGTGGATATATATCATAATCTTTTTCTGTAGTATACACCCAATCTCCATATGTAAATCCTCCTGTAAATCTGGAAAACCTTAATGTATCCTCTATAAAACTATGATAAACCAAAAAACCATGTCCTATTCTATTACTGCATGATACAATAGTTATTGTTCCTATAAAACACTCGTTATTGAGTACAATGCAAAACCGTGTACTTTTAAGAACTGGTTACGCTATGTAACAATTCTGTAAAAGTACACGGTTCTGAATCCCTTAATCAATACTCGATCACTACAGTTTCTAACTCAGGCCAGTAGCTATACCAGTCAATTCCTTTATTTTCCGCAATATCTTGAATTGCCTTATCTACATGAAGCTCCTTAATACCATCAACATCAGAATACAGTTCCGGATCACATACCGGATCATAAATCCCCGTTTGATCTACAATCCACAAATAATATATCCCATCATAAATTTTCGTATCACTATAGTTCCTTACTAAAAAAACTGTAGCCATACCACCCGGATTATGCACACATACCGAAAAAGATATCTTTGTCGATTCATTCAAAATCGCATTGTTACAAGCATCAACAAAGTTTCCTATTGATTTCGCCTCAATATTCATAATCTCGAAGTCATAAGCACTTACATCATTACTAGTTGACCTATGATCATGATAATAAAACTCATCTCCCACCATATCTTTTATGTATTTAGAAATCTCATCATCCGGTTTATTATCATAAGAACCATGATCAACACATCCAGCAAACAATATATTTACAGCAAACGCTAACAGTATAATATTTTTTTTCATCATTTTATCTCCAGTATATTCGAAAGGATACTGATTTTCTTTGCATATTCATCATAATTTATATAATAAATATTACCCCAGCTCTCAACTTTAAGAATATATCCATAGTCCTTCCCATTATCTCGTAAATATTTTGTATATCCGATTATTGTCATATAATGAGATCGTGGACTTTGGAGTTTATTATCCCCCATCGTTATTGCGTCTTTATCACTACCATACATCCTAATATCTTCTATGAATGAATGATACGAAAATACAACAGGAATTCCATTTGAGATCATAGTTTCAATCCGGCTAATCATACCTGTTTTACTTAATGTCGGAGCCCATACTGCTTGCTGATACGGATGGTTATTCTTTTTCAAATAGTTTTCTATTCCCATCACCATATCTGTAGGTATAACACCAACAATATCATCTACAGGCGTTGCCATTAATAAGTATACATTATCTCTATTAAATTCAGCATAACTCATATAATCTGCTTTACTTATATTTCCATTCGTCGAATTATAGCTTATCGTTTGATATGGAGCTTGATAACCGGCATTCTGCGTAGTTAAATACAATTCTAAATCCGTCATGGCCATAACACCACAACCGGAATAGCCCATACGATAGTCCTCAGATGTATAGAATTGTTTTAAACTCTTATCATAATATCCCCACCATCCTTGATCGCCACCATTTGCACCATCTACATTGAGATAATCAATACCACTATAAATATTTGGTAAATCCACCTTTTCTACATCCGACACTAAACGATGTGGGTCAACACTATCCTCAACTCCGTCATCATCCGAATCCGTATCATCAGAATAGCTTAAGATTCTGATAAAACGCATATCCCTGTAAAAGTACACGGTTGCCTGTTCCCTTCTTCACGGCCAAATACCTGAATACGAACAAATAGCACATGTATTTAAAAATGCCCATGCCATTACAATCGCGAAGTCAACCAGAAAAAATAATACATTCTTTGTTTTATCTTTTCCAAGATCAATGACAAGGTTTAGTTTTACCATTGCTTTGTATATTCCCCACAAAAGCAGAATAGTAAGCACCGGCCAAAAAAGTCCCAAATAATTCTTCCAAAAAATGATAAGAACTGGTATAGAGACCATGTCATCTATCATCAATATGGAAATAGCACCTCTAATCTTGTTGTTTTTGATAAGTTGCGCAATCACTATAATTACTAATGGAACATATCCCAAAAAACATATCCATTTCCATTCATTCTTAAGACTATGTCCCATATAGGGATTCGCCAAAAAATCATATACGACTTCATAAAAGAACACACCGCCCAATAGTACCAGAAGTATAAAAAATATGATAATATATCGCTTTTTTTTATGATGAAGATCAATACCAGCGCACTGTTTTTCCATATCCTTTCCTTTCTTCTCAAATGCAGAAATCTATACCTCTTGTTACATCCGCTACTCATAAGCATCGCATACACTATACCTATTCTATAAACTGATTAAGAACTACATCGTAAAGGTCAAATATGTAGCTGTCTTCTTTTTTTGCTATTTCTTCCTTTAACGATAAAGGTAATACATTAATATTAAATTCGTGGCCAAATGCATAATTCCAAGATCCTGCCGCGACAATAACACAATTATTTAATACAAGATTGTAATAATTATTACAATTCAAGTGATCTATTATCTTATCCATCTGATCGCTATTAATAAATCTTGTATATGCATAATTCTGATCATAATACTGTTCAAAATCAGCATTTCCTTGATTATTAATATAATTATTATATTCATTTGCAAATTCTCTGTTATAGTATATTCCCGCAAGTGTCGGTCCAACCTCAATCCCGATTTCCGATATATGAGATGGTCCTGTCATTCCTGCTCTAGCAGAATTACCTATAGCAACATATTCCTGTGGATATATATCATAATCTTTTTCTGTAGTATACACCCAATCTCCATATGTAAATCCTCCTGTAAATCCGGAAAACCTTAATGTATCCTCTATAAAACTATGATAAACCAAAAAACCATGTCCTATTCTATTACTGCATGATACAATAGTTATTGTTCCTATAAAACACTCGTTATTGAGTAGGATCCCTTTTTCTAACGGAGCATTATCCATATCATATTTAGAAGATTCTTCAGAATATGAATAATCACAATAATAATCAATGATACCATCTCCATCTGAATCCTTTAAAGTCGGATCAGAATTAATCAATACAATATATATCCCATCAAAATAGGCAATTACATTATTATTTCCTTTGAAGCGTGAATTCATAGGGGTTCCGTATTTTAACTCATAATAATCGTATATATCATTTATACTCGGATATTCTTTTTGAAAAAGCTCCTGAGATTTTCCAAACGCTATTTCTTCGCAGTTTTTTAATCCATCCAAGTCATAATCTCCCTTATTAAGAGAAACAATATCGCCAAAATCTTTGGGAACCTTTGTCATAGAAGGCGCAAAATACAAATTTTCCTCAATCAATTCTGTATGAGTATTGCCCCCTTCCCATTCACATATAAACGGATATGGCGTTCCTGATGGTTCATTATTCCATAATCCATAATAATCGTTATCTGCCCAGCTATATAGATGCATATATTTTTCGTAATCCCAGTTAGGCTCGCCATGCCTCCAATTTGTGTATGAAAGCTTTTGTCCGGTCACCCACTCAAAATTTTCAAGACTGTCCTTTGTATATCCACCAATCCAAATTTTACTTTGTATAGTATTGCAAATAATATTATTTTCTATAAAATCCTGTTCATCTACTTCTTCTATAGTCAAAAGATGCCCGCCAAGGAATTCACAATATTCCTTGGCAGCCTCCCACTTTTTTTCATTTGCAAACAAAGCATATGTATTCCCATTATACTCACCAAATGTTTCTGCAAATCCATCAAAAGTCCATATCCCATCCCATTCACATACAAACAATTTTGCAAAATCTCTATTTTCAGTATACCATCTTCCACAATCCCTTTCATCACCCTTTGATATATAAATAGCATGGCGATCCATACCAATCGGTTCCCCTTCTGACCAATTATTATATGCAAAATTCTCATCGGTCACCCAAACATAATCATATGGATTGTCAAATGTGCAATGACCTCCAATCCAATAATCACTACTTTTTTGAAAAGAAGCAACTATATTCTCAACAAATTTCTGTTCCTCCGGATGATTAATTGTCAAAAGATGCCCATCCAATTCTTGACAATACTCGTTAGCCTCATTCCAGCTCCATTCTTCATCGTAGAATGCATAAGTATGTCCACCAAAATATCTAATAACCGGAGTTTCAACTCCAGCTACAAGTTTATTTTCATCTTGAAGATCTTTGGGTTCAATGCCCAACATATCCATCCATACTTCCAAATCCATCAGGCAAAATGTACCTTCCATCTGCACAGTTGTATATACTATCCCTGCGACCTCATTGTAATATGTCTCTATTGGCATACATACATCTAATTCTTCAGAATAATACCCAATACATAATCTCCGTAGCTTTTCAAAGCTCTCATTATATGCCGCATAGCTTCCAAGATTATTTTCCCTGTAATTCTCTTCAACATGAAATTGTATTGTCATTTCTTCAATTTTACCATCATATTCTAAAGATGGTATCATACCAATTATAGCCTTATTACTCATAGCTTTGCTATGGGCACTTTCGCGTACCTCCATATTTCTTTCAGCTAACCCGGCTGCTTTAACTTCTAATGATATTTGATATGCCGTTTCATTTTCGTTTATACAGGAAAGGCACGCATTATTACTATCTATCTTCTGAACAAACATAAACTCTGAATCTGCGATCTCAAATGTTGCCGGATTTAGTGGATCTAATCCAAGAATAATCTCATCTCCATCTGGGATTCCGTCTTTATCAACATCTTTTTTCAGCGGATCAGTATGATACATACTCTCTTCTCCATCTCGAAGGCCATCGTAATCTGAGTCGACATTCATTGGATCTAGCTCCACATGAATTTCTTCTCCGTTTGATATTTCATCCCCATCACTATCAGCATCATAATCCGATATACCATCTTGCACCGAATCAAATACCAATGGATCCGATAGCGTAAAGAGACATTCTTCGTAATCCGTCAATCCATCCTCATCTGTATCCTGTTTTTGCAGATCAGTTCCTATCAATCTCTCATAATAATCAGGTAATCCATCGTCATCCGAATCTTTTTCATAATCGATTTTCAGACTATTATCTGTTATTGCAAGTTTCCTTACCTCTATATTACGAATACTTGAAGCTTCTCCACTAAATAGAAATCCAATGTTCCAATTCTCGCCCGGCAGAATGTTCTGAGCATATTCTACATTACGAATAAAGTAATGTTCACCTTCATGGCTTTCAATCACACCACCCCAGATCTCTTTAATATCCAATGTACTGTCAAATTCAATCATCCAGTCTTCGATAGGAAGCTCAGAGATATTCTTAATGATAATTTCAGCCAGACCACCATCTTCCCATTCATCAGAGATAAACAGGCTAACTTCGCATTCCATTGTTGTTACTTCCGTCTCAATCTGAGACAATGCAAAATCACCCGGAACATCAAAATTTCCGTCATAATAAGCCGTATAGCCAACCTCAACGCTACCACCTACAGGAATGTCTTGATTATAGCCCACATTCTTGATCAAGCGTACATTATTATCATTTGACAATTCTACCGCATTATATAGGCCAGTGATCACATCGGCTGTTTCCATCACAAATGCCCAGTTATGGATAGTTTCTGCACCTGTATTTGTGATCACCATCTGTACATTGTATGCCCCATCCCAATATGCCGGAATCTTAACCTCTACAGTATATCCGTCACCTTCATATGTACTACCGGCAAGAACAGCTGCTTCCTCAAGCTCTTCAACTTGCTCCACTTCCTTAAGAACGATCTCTGCCTTAGCATCCCAGATATCGTGATCGTCACCTTCTGCATTGTAGCCAATGGCGATACGATTTCCTGCTGCAATTATTGCATTATAGTCCAGAGCTTCTATCGTGTACTGATAGTAGATAGCATCTTCCTCGGATTCTTCTACTTCATCGGTCTCTTCTTCAACAACTTCTACCAGCTCTTCTTCCAATACTTCATCTGCTACATTTTCGGATTCTGTAGCTTCTTCCACCTCTGCTTCTTCTACTTCGGCAGAGTCTTCTGCCGTTTCTTCTGAATCCTCTGATACCTCTGTCTCTTCATTCTGAACTTCTTCAGCATCTTTGGTCTCTTCTGCTTCTTCGATTTCAGATTCTTCCGCTACTGTTTCGGATTTCTCTGTCGCTTCAGATTCTTCTGTTACTTCTGCCAGTTCAGCATCGGCTTCCGCTTCTTCATCAACCTCCGCTTCTTCAGTAGCTTCTGTATCTTCGCTTTCACCAGAATCATTGGTTTCTTCTGATTCTGCGTCTACTTCTTCCTCTTCTGTATAATCTTCTTCATTCTCCCCAAGCTCTACAGATGCTGCCTCTACAAGATATTCCTGACAATCAACAATACTTCCGCCCCAAAGATTTGTAATTTTGTCCTTTGTACAGAATGTGATCTTCCAATCCTGTGTTTCTCTGTCAGCCAGATTGGTCAGGATGATTTCGGCACTACAGCCACCATCCCAAGAATTATTTACATTGTGTTCAATCGTGTACTCTGCTACAGCTTCATCCTCTGCATGCGCATAGAGAACAGCACCAGTGCCTGCCAATTGCTCAGAAAGCATAATTGCAGACAGTAACACTGTGATTTTACGCGTCACTTTGTTGCGTCTTGTTTTCATTATGAAGTATCTCCCTCTCAAATATATATATATATGCTTCCGTGAAGAAAGCGCTTACCACGTAATAATATCGTATATTTTTAGCACGTGGAATATGTAAAGATTCATAAAATTATCGGGAACTGTCACTTCAATTCCATACAAATTTTATGAGAATACAATTTGACAGAAAACCAAGTAAAAATATAGAAAAATCAAGATTAGAGCGACTTGTTTTAGACGCATTTGATGATCAGACCCATAAATTGTCCGAAAGTTTATAAAATATTATGAATTGCATATACATCTCATTTGAGCTAATTCATTGCATCGAATAGTGCGAATCGTATTTATTTATGTATTTGTTATTATCTTTAATGCAAGAAAACTGTCTTTACTGCCCGGTAACTTGGCGGAGACTATCGCCGGCGAGCCAAGTTTTCCACCTCATCAGTCAGCTTCGCTGACAGCTTCCCCTCAAGGGGAAGCCAAGACCAACTCACCACCAAATATGAATTTATCGGGCATAAACAGTCGGAATTGAATATTCTTCGTGAAAGTACTATAATCATAAGAAAGAAAATTTCGGATCAGATTGAGAAATAAAGGGTATATCGAAGGATGAAAGCAAGCAGAAAATTTATCTATTATATCGTAAAGCTGATCTTCCGTATTTCTATCGTGTGCGGAAGCATTTATATGTATCTGTTCCATAAACAGTGGATGACGGATTTTCTGACGAAGCCCATCGGCTTTGGTGTAGCACCGCTACATGTGTTGTGGGCGATCTTTATGTGCATTATGATGATGCACATTTTCCCGATCAAAACGGCGCTGCGCACCATGGCAATCTTAAAAGCAAAAGAAGAAACTTATCAGCCGGTGGAGGGCTATTCAGAATTCGAACTGTTAAAATTTGTGCAGCGACAGAACCGGGCTGCCTGGACCGTGATGCTCGTCTGGTTTTGCTTTAACGCTTTCTGGGCCATCCTATATCTGTTCGGCGTGATCGCGGAAGCAGAGCTTTTGATGCTCACGGTATTTTTCTTCCTTTGCGACTACATCTGCATCCTGTTCTTCTGCCCGTTCCAAACTTTTATTATGAAGAACAAATGCTGTGTCAACTGCCGCATCTATGACTGGGGACACTTTATGATGTTCACACCCATGCTTTTTATCAAGAACTTTTTCAGCTGGAGTCTGTTCTTTACCTCCCTGGTAGTATTGATCAAATGGGAGATCGTTTATGCAAAACACCCGGAACGTTTCTGGGAAGGTTCCAACAAAACCCTGCAGTGTGCAAATTGCAAAGACCGCACCTGCCGGATCAAAAAAGGTCCGAAAAACAAAGCTTAAGAAAAAAACAAAGGAGTATGCGTATGGCAGAGAACAGCTTTCCGATCGTTGGCGCTTTTATGGTACCGCACCCACCTATCATCCTTCCGGAAGTAGGTCGCGGCGAAGAAAAAAAGATCTCCGCAACTACGGCTGCCTATGAAACGGTAGCTGATGAAATAGCGGCACTGCGTCCGGATACCATCGTGATCTCCAGCCCGCATACCATTCTTTATTCCGACTACTTCCACATTTCACCGGGTCTGCACGCTCACGGGGATCTGTCCCGTTTCGGCGCGCCTCAGGTAGAATTCTCTCTTGACTACGATGCCACTTTGGCCGATACCTTATCCGTTATGGCAAAAATGGAGGGGCTTCGCGCCGGAACGGAAGGGGAACGTGAAAAAGAGCTGGATCACGGCATAATGGTTCCGCTCTATTTCATTATGCAGAAATACTCCGAATTCCGACTGTTGCGTGTCGGTTTGTCCGGCCAGTCTCTGAGCGAGCATTATCGTCTGGGACAGTTGATCACCAAAGCAGCATCCGAACTTGGGCGCCGTGTGGTTTATGTCGCCAGCGGCGATCTGTCGCACAAAATGAAAGAAGACGGACCCTATGGATTTGCGCCGGAAGGCCCGCAGTATGATGATCGCATTATGCAGGTCATGGGCAGCGGCAATTTTGCGGAACTGTTTGATTTCAGTGAGGATTTTTGTGACCGCGCAGCGGAATGCGGGCACCGTTCTTTTGTGATGATGGCAGGCGCTTTGGACAGCCGGGCAGTTACTCCCAAAGCCCTGATCCATGACGCAACTTTTGGTGTGGGCTATGGGATCTGTACCTACCAAATCGGAGAGGCCGATGAGACAAGACATTTTTTGAGTGACCGCAACGCAAAGAAGAAGGCCGAGATCGCAGAGCAACACAATGCGCAGGATCCCTGGGTCAGAGTTGCCAGAAAATCACTGGAGAGTTTTGTTTGCGGCGGATTGCGTTTGAATGATATAAACGCCACCGTAGAACAGGTATTAAGCGAAAGCAGTGCTGCCGATCCGGAAAGTGTACGCAACGAACTGCTGAATAAACGCGCCGGCGCTTTTGTTTCCCTGCACAAAGACGGGCAGCTGCGCGGATGCATCGGCACCATCCTGCCGGTCACCGGATGCGTGGCCGAAGAACTGATCCGCAACGCGGTAAGTGCCGCCACCGAAGACCCGCGTTTTTCTCCCGTCACACCGGAGGAAGTGCCTTTTCTGGAGTACAGCGTGGATGTACTGGGAGAACCGGAAGATATTGAAAGTAAGGAAGCTCTGGATGTAAAACGCTATGGCGTGATCGTGACCAGCGGATACAAGCGCGGTTTGTTGTTGCCGGATCTGGACGGCGTCGATACGGTGGATGAGCAGATCGCCATTGCCAGCCGGAAGGCCGGCATCCGTCCGGGAGAACCGGTCACCCTGCAACGTTTTGAAGTGATCCGGCATCATTAGTTTTTATGAAACATTTACTGAAGATCAGCAGCGGAAAAAATGCAGATGAGCGCATCGAGCCTTATCGTCTACAGCTTTGGCTGAGAGGCTTTCGTTATGAGCGCAGTACAAATGCCTGGGTGCGTTTGGTAGGAAATATGGGTGCGAAGAAAAATATCCGTTACGCCAAAGAACGAGGCCTGCGCTATGAGCTGCTGGATAAAAACCTAAAGCGCAATACTTCGTACAAGGCAAAATGGGTACATGAAAATCCGCCATTTCTGGGAATGTATCTCTGCACTTACTGCGGGCGATTGGTCCTCGCCAAAAACATAACGGTAGATCATATCGTATCTGTGGGCCAGGCAAGTACTTCCCTGCGCTATGCAAGATCCGGCAAAAATGTGAACGATATAAAGAATCTTTGCGGCGCCTGCAGTGACTGCAACAACATCAAAGAAGCCAAAGGAGGATTATGGATACTGCGCGGTAAAATTTTTCGCCATCGTCCGATGCGGATCCTGCGTTTCCTTTTCCGTATCGCTATCGTCTCCGCATTGGCCTGGCTTGCGATAGATCTTTATCGTGGCGGTAACCTGTTAAATGAGATCTTATCAAAGAGCGGTCTTTCTTTCCCTTTTGATCTGGCAAAAGTTTTTAAGGAGTTTTTATGGATAGCATAATCGACGAATATGATGAGCTGCGGCCGCAATACGAACGCGTCGAAGCCATCGCGACCAAACTGATCACAGAAGCTGCCGGTGATGAACGAAACGGTATCATGCAGATCGTGCACCGCATCAAAACAAAAGAATCCACACTCGGCAAGCTGCATCGCAAGCCGGAAAAATATACAAATCTTTTAAAAATGACGGATCTTTTAGGCTATCGTATTATCTGTTATTTTGCCGATCAGGTAGATGAGATCGCAGCCAGATTATCACAGGTATTGGAAATCGACTGGGAACGATCCACGGATAAACGCGCTGCGATCGCTCCCGATGCTTTCGGTTATCTTTCGCTGCATTATATCTGTATGCTGCCAAAGAATGCAGGCTATCCGGAAGACCTGCTTCATCTGCGCTTCGAGATACAGATCCGTTCTTCTCTGCAACATACCTGGGCTGAGATAGAACACGATCTGGGATATAAAACAAAATTTGGAGTCCCCAGAGATGTACGCCGGGAGTTTTCCCGCGTTGCAGGATTGCTCGAACTGGCAGATGAAGCCTTCCTGCACATCAAGTCCCGCATTGCCGAATACCAGAAAGAATTATATGAACAGATCAGCAACGACACTGCTGAATCCTATCATCTGGATCTGGTATCCCTCACGCTGTATATGCAGCACAGCCAGCGCATGATCGCTTTTATGAATGAGATCCGCAACATCTCCGGCGCGCAGATCGTGGATGCCGATCTGGAAGGTACGCTGGAAAAGCTGGATTACCTCGGTGTCAAAACATTGGGTGAAATGAACGCGCTATTAGAGCAGGAACACGATCACGCTCTAGCGATGGTAAAAGATATGCTGGGCAGCGGTGATATTGACGAACTGATCTCCACTGTCGGTATTTATTATCTTTGCCGGGCTCGTTTGATCTATGGGGACTATGACAGCAAAGCGATTGCCGGATTTTTCCGTTTAAGTGACAGCAATGAAGAAAGCGTTCAAAAGCACACGCAATATCTGCTGAAAAAAAGAGCTCACGCCTTGTGAGCTCTTTGCGATATCAGCCATTTTGATCTAAAAGATTTTTTACCGACTCGATCACACTGATGATGTGATACTTCACAATAAACGCAATATCCGCATATTCCGGATAATACTCCTTGATCTGCGTAATTAACGGCAGCACATAATCTTCGGTTTCTTTTACATATTCGATCAACTTCTCGCGAGTAAACGACTGCGCCATTGTAGAAACATTATTACAACGATCCAGTGCTTTCAAAACACAGGCTTTGGGATGCCGTCGGATATTTTCATAATAGGTTTTCTTAGCCGCGTCCTTTTCTACCGGATCACCACTCTCCGGCTTGATAAAAGTGACCAATCCGACAATGGTGCGCACCTCTTCCGAAAACGGCAGTTCCTCCAGCGTCGTATCCGTGTCTTCCACCACATCATGTAAAAGAACAGCTGCAAGCAAAGCATCATCGTTAATGCCAAGGGCGAGCGCATGGCAGGCCATCATTAAGGGATGATTGATGTAAGGAACATGTGCGTCTCCATGTTTTCCCGGTTTCCGAAACTGTCCGTCATGATGTTCCCGCATATACGCCAGGGCTTTGTAGGTTTCCGAATATAACCTGTCCTGCGCGATCGTTTTCAGCCGGGTATACATCTGGTCTTCCTTAAACAACCGGTCCCGATAGCAAAAATCTGCTTCCATGTTTTCCGTGGTTCTTTCTTCCATCCCTTACTCTCCCTTCTTTTTTTATGTTGACAACAGTTTCTCTTATGCATTTCCAAAAGCCAGCAATAACTGATGCACCCTTTCCATCTGCTCCGGTACATATAAGTGTTGTCCGCATTCCTTCATACAGGTTGGCTCTGTACATGATCTGCAATGCTCCCAATTTTCCTCCGCATCCATCTGCAGTTTCCGGATGGCCCAGTATTCTTTTCCCAATTGATAATAGTTATACTGGCGAAATGTTGTGTGAATCTCATGCCCGTATATACAGGAACACTTTTGACATCGATCGCAGGAGATAGGTTCAAAGCTTTTTCGCAAACGTTCCATAACTTCTTCCTGCGAAAAATGGTGCATCGGAATCTCATTTGCAAACGCAGTCTCCGCCTGCGCAAAAGTACCAATTCCCAAAAGCGCAGAAGAAAACGAATACTCCAGTATTCCTCCGATCAGCTCCTCCGGCGTAAACGCTCCGATCAGAAGTCCTGCTGCATAGACTTTATTCAGGATCAATCCCTTCTCACGAAAAGCAGCTTCTTTTCGGATCCTTTCCAGCATCCCCCGTTCAAAGATATTTCCGCTCCCTTGTAACACATCCACTCTCGGATCGCATGCTGCCCGATATAAAACATTGTAATAATGTGATGCGATCCCGGTAAAGCCGATCTTCCCTTCCCGTTTCAGATCATACAATGCATCCAGTGCACCGTATTTTGCAAACACTTCATCCGCATTATCCTCATCCACCTGATGCACAAAATAAATATCCGGTCTGGTACCGAGATGTTCCGTAGAGCGCAACACTTCCCGATAGATATCCCCACCACTGTAAAATCTGGCCTTATCTGAAATAACGATCGTATCTCTGTCGATGGTCTTTACAAATTCACCAAGTTTGATCTCGGCATCTCCGTATTCTTCGATGATCGCTGTATCATAAAAATTGCAGCCGTGATCATAAGCTTTTCTCATGATCGCAACCGCTTCTTCCGTATCCGGGCTGAAGTATTCCGGCAATACCGGCACACTACCACTTAAGATCGGGATGGTCCCGAAACCCAGCTCTGATACGCGCACTCCGGTTTTTCCGAGATCCCGGTATCTCATATCGTCACCTTCCTGAAGTCTTCTTTATCAAAATTCTCTTTATCAAAATTTTCTTTATCAAAGTCTTCTCTGCCAAATCCTTCTCCATATCTGTGGATATTCACATCATCGCAATAGGCAAATGCCGAATCTGCCACCTGTGTTTTCTCAGACACATATACATCTTTCAGCATACTGCAAAATGCAAACGCTTCATTTTCAATTGTGTTGACCGCCGACGGAATAAAAAGTGTCCGCAATGATTTGCAGCGGAAGAACGCTCTCTCAGATATTGTTTCAAGTCGGTCCGAGAGATAGATTTCTTTTAAACTGCAGCAATGTTCGAAACAACGTTTTCCCAGTTCGCACAATGCATCCGACAGATCGATCATCTCCAGCGACTGGCATCCGGAAAATGCCTGGGCAGCAATCACTTCGACTGTCTGTGCATTCATTACCTGCTTAAGCCATTTCCCGTTTTCAAAAGCACATTTTCCGATCCGCACGGTATCTTTGCAAAGCGTGATACTTTCCAACAAATGACAGTCCTTGTATACACCATCTCCGATCGCCCGTATGCCTTCCGGAAAATTTAACTGCGTAATATTTCCGGTACTCTCGATCAGATTTTTATTCTCATCCAGTTTATAACAATTCAGACATTCCGTAAAAATCCGCCGGATCAGTTCCGGATAACCTTTCGTTTCAAGATCTGAGATATCGCGCAGTACATATTCCATACCGTCGTGATCTGTGATCTTTTTCAGATTCAGGCAATTACGAAATGCCAGGTTTTCAATCGCGATCCGATCGGATGATATCTGCAGCTCCGTAATATGAATATTACCCGCAAAACTCCATGCTGCAACTCGTTTCACAATATCCGGGATCAGTACTTTTCCGGTACACTTCGCCCCATCCAAAAGAATATCATTAACAATGACCATATCGCATCGTTCCCGACACGCATCCATCCACGCGGTCATCGCAAATGCATGACTGCCAATTTTTTTTACAGATTGCGGTATATGAATCTCTTTCAAACGAATGTGATCCCGGAAAACATCCTGTCCGATCTCTTCGATGTCTTGAAGGATCGTAACGCAAACCGCATCCTGTGAATAACCGGCCAGCTCCTTTCCGTCCCGGATATCAAAACAGGAATAAACAGATGCGATCACTTCACGCACCGGCACCGGATAGAAATTATCGGTCGTATTTTTACTGTCCGCAAATTTCGAAAATGTATAGTCCGTCCCTTCATAACGGATCTTTCGCATCTGTGTGCAGCCGATAAAGACTCCGCTTTTCAATATGGTATCCTTTGTGATCTGCACGGATTCCAAAGATACACAATCCGCAAATGCATGAAAAGCACATTCCGTCTGATCGAGCACAACATACTGCAAGGAATCACAACGTTCAAAGGCCCGTTCTCCGATCAAACGGATCCCGGAAAAATCAAAGGAATCCAGACAGATGCACTCATCAAAACAACGCGCTTCCATCTGACGTATCTCTTTTGCTTCGAATCTCTGTAATGCATGACATCCGGCAAAACATTCTGCCGGCAGAATCTGCACCCCGGACAACTGCACTTCTTCCAGTTCTTTGCAAAAGGAAAAACATGCCTTTCCGATCTCCTTTACATGCAAACAGATCTTCTTCAGTTTCGGGCATGCCGAGAACGCATGCGATTCGATCACGCAGTCCGGCGCATCTATCACGATCTCTTCCAGTTCCGGACAAGACGCATACGCATATTTCCCGATCCTTTGCACACCGGAAAGAGTAAGCGTGTGCAATTCTTCTTTTCCAAGAAATGCATATGCAACAATATCGTCTTCCTTATACTCTACAGCCTCTTTCGTGACATCATTTTGCACTCCCTTTAATTTTTCTGTCATCTGTGCAAGCTGCTTCGCGCGATAAAATGCATAAGAATGGATCACCGCGCCCTCCGGCCACGGGTCAAAAACACGCAATGTCAAACAACGGCGAAAAGCATATTCCCCAATATATTCGACACTTTCCGGAAGAATACATTTCAAAAGCTTTTTACATTCCGCAAAAGCTTCCCGTTCAATTCGTTTTAGTTTATGTGATAAAACGATCCCCTGTAAGGTAACACATCCCGAAAAAGCCTGCTCGCGGATCTCCAACAGGCTCTCCGGGCATGTCACGATCTTGATCGTATCATTTCCGAAAAAGCAGCGTTCTCCGATCACTTCCACACCATCCGGTATCGTGATCTGTTCTTCTTTTCCCATATAGCGTACCAGGATCCTGCCGCTGATGTAGAAATCTCCATTTACCTGATCCCGGATGCGTCCCGCCAGCACATTGTTCACTTCCTTATCCAGCCGGTAGGTTGTGTCTTGCAAATGTACTGTTTTCAGATTACTGCAACCGCGAAAGGCTTTCTCATCCAGCAGGATATCCTCCCTCGGGATCGTGATCTCTTCCAAACTAATACAGTTCAGAAAAGCATTGGCCCTGATTTCACGGATCGACTGCGGCAACACAATATTTACGATCCCTTTTTTATCAAAGAAACAAGCTTTTCCGACGGCCGTGATCCCCTCGGGAACAATGACGGTTTTCAGATTGATACTGAATTTATTCAACACACCATCTTCAATCTCCAGAGAATGATACACACTCTTTGCGATGGATTTGATCACGTCCGGATACACCGAGTGAGAATCCATAGCTTCGATCAGATTGTCGACCTCATAAAGTTCCCCGGAAAGCGCGATCTTTTTGATCTGTATACACCCTTCAAATACTTCATCTGAAAAATTCGAATCATCCAACCTTTGATTCAAATGCACTTCCTGCAGGGACAGATTGTGCGAGAACACTGCCTTCCCCAGTTTCTCCGGTCCTTCCATGATCACCTTTTTCAAATGATCACAATAGAGAAACGCAAACGCTCCCACCTGTGTCATAGACTTCGGGAAAACCAGTTTCGTGATCCCATGGCATTTATGAAAAGTGTATTCTCCGATCTCCCTTAATCCATCCGGAAAAGAAATCTCTTTCAGCTGGCGGCATCCTTTAAAAGCACGGTCTCCGATCTTTACCAATGTGGACGGAAGACTTACTTTCAAGATCCATGCCATCCCCTTAAAAACATCGTCTCCGATGGTATGTACGCCTTCCGGTATCTGCACTTCAGCATCCGCACCTGCATATGCTTTCAATATTCCGTTTTCAATTTCAAATTGATCCTGCATCAAACTACTCCCGCTATATCCCCATGCTCTGCGGATTCATTCTTCTTAATCATTCTGACTATTCTGTAATGTTTCTTAATCTAATACTTCTTTATCAAATATTTCTTTCAATAGATTTCCTAATTCCGAAATACTGCCACATCTGTACAGATCCATTTTGTACTGTTTCGTTCCGGGCATCTTCTTCATAAAATACGATGCCAGTTTTTTGATATAGGTCAGCACATACAATTCATCAAAGCACTCCGCCGCGATCTCCAATTGTTCTTTTAACAGATCATACTTTGTATCCTGGATTCCTCTGCCGGTCAGTTCCGAAAACAGTAACGGATTTTCAAAACCATACCTGGCCAGCATGATCCCATCCGCTCCGGTTTTTTCCATCATTTCGTATGCTTTTTCTTTCGAATCGATCCCGCCGTTTGCAAACACCGGGATATGCACCACATCCTTTGCCAGACTGATATACTCATACAACGGTTCTCCGTCATACATCATATCTCTGGTACGTCCATGCACTGTGATCATATCCGCACCGGATGCTTCACACATTCTTGCAAATTCTTCGATCACGATCCGGCTTCGGTTCATACCGATCCGGCATTTCACCGATACCACTTTTCCGCTGCGTTTGCATGCTTCTATGATCCTGGATGCGCGGGGAATATCTTCCAACAACGCGCTGCCCTCTCCCGCTTTTACCACATTCGGCACCGGACATCCCATATTGATATCGATGATATCAAATCTTTCAAGCAGCTCACTCTTGGCTGCTCTCTCAAATACTGTGGGGATCGCGCCTAAAAGCTGTACGCACTTTAGTTTTTCACGCTCATCCGTATACAATAATTTAGATGTTGCTTTATCATTATATTTCAATGCATCGGCACTTACCATTTCCGTATACGCACTTCCGGCTCCCAATCGTTTCGCCATTAACCGGAACGGAAAACAGGTATATCCTGCCAGCGGCGCCATCAACACATTCGATGAGAAGCGGATCCTTCCGATCATGATCTCTGATCCCAATTTCATATCTTATCCTCATCCGGTATTTTTACGAAAACCTTTTCAGACAAAAGACTCTCCGTCTTCATTTTTATAATTTTCCAATATATGCTGCACTTTTGGAAACGTATAATCCAATATCGAAAAATCAAGTACGCCTTCTTTTTTGAATTTTAGTATCATGTCTTTCCCGATCACATACGGTATAAAAAAGGTTTTATCCACACGTTCCTCCACCGGTGTGATCGTATTTTCAACGATCCAGTTTTTTCCGACCAGTGTGATCCTGTATTCTCCGTTTCGATCCTGTTCGTTACATCCGCCCTCTTCCGTTATCTCCACCTCAACATCTTTCTCGCCGCATTGTTCCGTAAAAGCCCTGGCCTCTTTCGAATAAGTACTTAAACAACGCATGTAGGACAATCCCTGTGCCGCGATCAACAGCTCATCCGCAGTCAGCTGTTCCTGTCTATTAATTCCCATTTTACGCTCTGCCCGCACTTTTGCAGTCCCGATAAATGCAGGCATATTTAACAGATGATCCTTATGATCCTCGCGATCTTCCCATACCGGGATCTCGCCAAAATCATACCAACCGATCTGTACACGTTCCGGCCCGAAAAGATAGTGATCCACCCCTGCCCAAAACAGAAATAAAAGAATCCCCCATACTACGGCATCTCCAATACTCCCATTCCAACCATCCAAAACACACAACGGAGTAATAATGCCCCAGATCAACAATATCCTGATCAACGCTTTGCCTGTGTCCTTATTCACCCACTTATTCGTATGTGCAAATTCCTCTTCCGGCAAAAAACCTTTTTCACATCCCTTCAGCAGATGCTCGAAACAGTATTTATCACGATACTCCAGGATACCGTCCACGATCCTCGCCAGGCCCTCACTGTCGTAATTGGAAAAGATGAACTTTTCTTTTGGCTCTGTATTTTCTTCTTTCTTCTCTTCTGTAGTATCCTGTTTGATCTCTTTTCTATATTTCTTATACGCTCTCATCGTTTTCTCTCCGCAGTAATATGTGTTCTTCAGCTTACATCCTATCCAAGATCAGTTTTATAACATTTTCCGTTTTCATATACCAGTCAAAATGATCCGGTCTGGTGATCTCTTCTTTTGCCAATACCGTTGTTTGCAATATATTTAAAACCTGTTCTCCTTCCGGTGTGATCTCATCATATACGGATCCGGATAATCCCATACTTTCTTTTGCTGCCGCCAATATCTCCAAGAATACCATATTCTTCAGTGTATCCACCAAACTGTCCTCGATCCAGAAACTCATCTTTGTTTTGTTATATTTTCGGCAGCTTTTTTTCACCTGAAAATACGGTTGCAGATCCGTATTATTCACACAAATATCAGCAAAGCAGTGATCATATCTGCCATCCGGAACATTCTCCATAAATACGACCGGGTCTTGCCCAATCACTTCAATTTTTTCCGGATGATCAAATTGCGGCAAAACATATCTTTGAAAGAGTTCCAGTTTTTCAGGCTGCTTTTCCACCACCGTAACGCATTCCACATCTTCCTTCAGATGTGCCCTATACGCAAAATAGCCCATTCCGCATCCCAGATTCAGCACCTTTCCACTTGCCTTTTCGATGTGACTTTCCGTTGTATATACCAGATACGGTGTGATCCCGCAGATCCCGGCATCTCCTTTGGAAAGAAACGGATAATTATACCCCTGATCAAAAATTCCTATTTTCGGTATCCGGATGCCATTCCCCGTATCCACCGGAGAATCATAGATAAATAATTCATTTCTTTCAAACGACTGATTGGAGTATGTGTAGTTTCCGGAGCTTTCACCACCGATCCAGATGCGGTCCAGATACGGATCTTTCGAAAAATCATCTCCATGAAAAATCCTTCCGTTACGCACTATGCTTTCATATACCGGCACCATCTCTTCATGATTTTTCGGCGGATGTTCCTTGACAAGTGTCATCAAAATGGTTGTGATCATCGCTTCATCATAGGTATACGCCTCACCCCAATCAGATGCATGTTCCAAAAATTTATTTGCCAGTTCTTCCAGTTTCATTTCATCTGAATACTGTAATCCTTCGGAACTGATCGGCCCGGTGATCGTTTCCGCAATATATCGTTCGATCTGTTGTTTTTCCAGATATGACAGAATCTTTTCCTTAATCCCTCTTGTATTTACAACCTTCAATCCGTATTACCTCCCGTCAAAATTGCCTCATTCCAATGACATCAATTCCATATACTCTTTGTACGAAATCTTTTCGCCACCCATACTTTCCAAAAAGTCGGTATGGAACTGACAATCGATCATACGGACTCCCTGTTCCTGCATTCTTTGCGCCAAAAGTACCAATGCAAGCTTAGAACCATTCTCTTGATCTGAATACATGCTTTCCCCGAAAAAATTTTTTCCGAGGATCACTCCATACAATCCACCGGCGATCACACCGTCTACTTCCGATTCTACAGCCATTGCAAAGTCTTTCTTATGAAGCCTTGCATAAGCCGCTTCCATATCATCCGTGATCCATGTACCTTCCTCATACTCTCTCTTCATCCGACAACGGTGCATTGTATCCGAAAAATCCCTATTGATCACAATATGAATTTCATGCTTTTTCATATATTTTTTCAGTGAGTGGGAAATATGGATCTTTTCCGGTCGTATGATAAAGCGTTCTTTCGGACACCACCACATGATCGGATTCCCTTCATCATACCATGGAAAGATTCCGTTGGAATATGCCAGCAGCAAACGCTCTACGCACAGATCTCCCCCCACCGCCAGCAGTCCATCCGGTTCGGCCATCGTCGGATCCGGAAAAACAATTTTATTTTCAGGCAATCGAAATACCGGCATACCTTTTTCCTCACATATCCGTTTTCTTTTTATGCAGATTCTTTTGCCAGTTCTTCCGCAAGTTCATATAATGTCCATCCCAGATTCGTAGGCGTAACGATCGCTTTTTTCCGAATAGGCTTCAAACCGCTTTCTTTATAAGCATCCAGAAAACGATCCAGTGAAGGATCATCGATTCCGTAAAAAAGCATGATCTCCGGGAGAACATACAAGGGCGGTGCCTGTCGGTGTCCTCCACTGTTCTTCATCTGCATTCCGCAGATCATCGCGATCGTCCGGTTCGTATCCGTCCCGGAAAGATTCTTCATTTCAATTCCTTGTGCAAAACAGATTTTTTCTATCGCTGTTTGTTTTTCTTTATCTGTTGTATGCAGATAGATCCTTTTCATTATTCTCCCTCATTCGCCACAGGTATCACGTAGCATCATCCCAATTCCATATGCTCCACTATTTTCCTGTATGGCTTCAGCATTTCTTTTGTCATATTGTCACCGATCTTTTTCTTTAACTTTTCGTTGCACATCAAACCACCTACCAGATACATCGCAAGGATCGTTCCCATTACAATTTATCTTTCAGTCTTTTTTCTGTCTATTTTTTTATCTTTCCCCAAAAACCTCACGAAATGCCGTAATGTTCTTGCCATTTTCATTTCCGTAGATTGCAAAACAGATCTCATCAAAGAAGTATCCGAGTTTTTCATCAATGATCTCTGTTTTGAAATACTCCGCTACCTCTAACGGCTTATTTCCAAACGCACCACATCCCCAGGCGCCAAGCACCAGATTGCGATAACCTCTCTCCGCTGCTGCTTTCAATATGATCCGTATCCTGCGCTCAAAAGTTTCTTGGATCTTTGCTCCGGACGCAAGCATCGCCGCACCGAAACGGTTGGGCGCCGGCGCGGTAACCACAGCAGTCTTAAACGGTGTCTCCAAAAGATTCAGTTTTTCGTCCCGGAATACCAGCACCTCCGGAGAGATCAGCATATAATCCGATTCCACACTGCTCACATGCGTATTGTTGTACTTGTACATCTCCGATGCTTCCCTGGATGTGATCGACACATACAAAGTGCTGCATCTGCATAACGCTTCCTCCTGTGTTGTTGCTCCCAGCCGGAAACCACCCCCGGGATTGTGCGCGTTTGCAAAATTCATCACCAGTGTTTTATCGCGATCACGCGCAGCCGCATAGGAATCGCTGTTCTTGATCACGATGCGGCACATCGCTGCCCCTTCCGGGATTACAGTTTCTGTCTTCAATAAATCCTCGCCCATCTGCGGCGTGATCACTTCCGCTTCGTTGTACTTTCCCTCCGGAAATATAACGGTCTGACCATTCACCTCATACTTGGCTTCTTCGCAGATCCTGATCGTTTCATTTGCAACAGAGATAAGATTCATATTCATGTCCTCCGTTCAACGCCTAATGGTTTATGTAAGCTACTTTTGTTTTCCTCTGATAACATATTCTGCTATAAGGCATGGAAGTATACCGATCGCATACGAGATCAGATCCATCGTAGAAAATCCTGTCCCGATAATGATACGCAAAAGTTTATTGGTGATACCGAAACGATCACAGAATCCCCACAACTGAAGGAATTCCACGACAAAAGAAAACGCAAGAATGAGAGCAGGAAGAACAAACCATGTTTTCGGCTTTTCCGGGCTGATCGTTCTTGCAAGAGTATATAAAAGTATCACTACCAATACATCTCCAAAATAATTACGGATCCAGCCGTGCGCAAACATCCCGATCAATATTTCTATGCCGAGAAGCATTACTGTAAGTATTCCGTAGCAGATCCTCTTTTTCATTTTTCCTGTCTCATTTCCAAAATCTTTGCGCGCAGATATTCATACCGCAGGCGTTTCTCTTCTTTTGCAAAATGTACTTCACGGAACTGTTCCGGGCAGTCAGAATAATCCAGCACTTCCTCTCCAAACTGCTCACTCGTCAGATCAAACACGCACCCGTCCACATCATTGAAGCAATGATAGTTTCCGCCGGAACGTAGTATTCCTCTTACTTTTCCGCCGTAAATATCCTGCATAAGAAATGCCGTGATCGAACACTGCCCCAGCGTCTTATTTTGCGGATTCCAGTCGTCCCGCATTCTCGGCGCGCAGGTATCCGCACACCATACCTTTTCCAACAGATCATAATAATCTCTCGGCGTCAATCCGTATTCATCTTTGATATCCGCTGTCTTCCAGCCGTAAAAACGATATATTTTCACAATTCATTTTCCCCGCAATCTGCTATGCTTCTTTCATCTCATTTTGATCCGTTTACACAAATGCCCTCTTTGAAATTGCACTGATCATAAACCAAAATCCATTACTAATTCTATCATGTTTTGGTGTTTTGTGCATCCGAAATGGTGATATCCCTATAGAAAAAGAAACGACATTGAAGTAATTTCAATCGTTACTTCAATGTCGCTTTCATAAGGTCTCAACCTGCAAGGTTTTTGAATATTCTTATTTTTATATTACCTTTTTAAATTTGCATACTGTGTATATTCAGGCAGCCATGCGAGTTCGACGGTTCCGATAGGGCCGCTACGCTGCTTAGCAATAATGATCTCGGCGATGTTCTTCTTGTCGGTGTCCGGATTGTACACTTCGTCACGGTAGATGAAGAGTACGGCATCGGCATCCTGCTCGATGGCACCGGACTCACGCAGGTCGGAAAGCATCGGACGATGATCCGTACGGGCTTCCACCTGACGGGACAACTGCGACAGTGCAATGATCGGGATCTCCAGCTCTTTCGCCAAAAGTTTGAGTCCTCGCGAAATCTCAGAGATCTCCTGCTGACGACTGTCCGCGCGACGGCTGGTAGAGTTCATCAACTGCAGGTAGTCGATAATGATCAGCTGAATATCGCGTTCCATCTTCATCTTACGCGATATGGAACGGATCTCGCCCAAAGTCGTTGCCGTATCATAAAGGATCAACCCGGAATGTGCGATGTTGCCGGCACTTTCTGCCAGACTTTCAAAATCGCCATCCGAGAGCTGACCGGTCTTGAACTTTTGCGAATCCACCTTGGAATCCATAGACAGAATACGGTTCACCAATTCGGTGCTGGTCATTTCCAGTGAAAACATCAGTACATTCTTGTGCTGGCGCACCGCAATATCCCTTGCCATACTGAGCACCAGGGAAGTCTTACCCATAGCCGGACGCGCTGCCACCAGTACCAGGTTACCCTTCTGGAAACCGGCTGTCTTGTGATCCAGATCGATAAATCCGGTGGCCAGCCCTGTCACATCACCGGTGGTCCGGGCCGCCAGGTCGATCTGCTCCAGAGCTTTCATAACGATATTGCCAATGGGCTCGATCTCGCCCACCTTACGCTTCTGTACGACCTCAAAGACTTTTTTCTCCGTATCCGCCAGCAGGTCACTCAGATCGCCCTTAAACTCATAGCATTCCTTTGCCACGCCTTCCGATACACGGATCAGATCACGCAGCACCGCTTTTTCCGCCACATAGGTCGCATAATCCTTGGTATTGACGGCCGTCGGCACGGAAAGCACGATATCACGCAGAAACTCAGGATTGACCACCTCGGGCGGTACATCCATTTCCTTCAGGCGCTCCTGCACTGTCAGCGGGTCGATCGCCATACCCTTGGAATGCAGATACAGCATCGCTTCGTAGATGGCGCCGTAGGTTTTGTTATAAAAAGCCTTCCCGTCCGGCAAAATATCTGCAACAGACGGGATCAGGGTATTGTCGATATAAAGACCGCCCAGTACAGACTGTTCCGCCTCAAAGCTGTGGGGTTTTTCTCTGTACTGCGCGTTTTGTGTGTTGGTATCAAAATCCGGCATATTTTTTATTCCTCAGTAACGCTGACCTTCAACTCTCCGGTCACCTGCGGGTGCAGCTTGATCGGCACCTGATAGTTTCCTTCCGTCTTGATCGGATCCTTCAGAACGATCTTTTTCTTATCCAGCGTAATGGATAACTGTTCTTCCGCCGCTGCTGCGATTTCTTTAGATGTAATGGAGCCGAATGCCTTACCGCCTTCGCCTGTCTTGATGGACAGTTTCACTTCTTTGGTCTTTAAGTCTGCCGCAAAGGCCTGCGCCGCTTCCAGCTGCTCCTGTGCCACCTTTTCGTCATTTGCTTTCTTGAGCTTTAAGTTGTTTAAGTTGGCCGGCGTTGCTTCCAGGCCTTTCTTCTTTGCCAGGATAAAGTTGCGTGCATAACCGTCACTTACATCTACCAAATCCCCTTTCTTTCCAAGGGATTTTACATCCTCCGTTAAGATCACTTTCATTTTATAACTCTCCTTCCTGAATCATAGTATCCAATGTACTCTTCAACACGATGATTGCTGCATCGATATTTGTATTTTCCAACTGCGCACCTGCCATGTTCAGATGGCCGCCGCCACCCAGCTTTTCCAGGATCACCTGCACATTCACCTCATCAATGGAACGCCCGGAAATAAAGATCTTATTCTGGTATTCCACCATCACAAAGCTGGCTTTTACCGCATTGATATTGAGCAGGTCATTGGCCGCCTGTGCTGCTACAACCGTCGGCTCCTTAAGACCTTCCGCATCACATACCGAGATCGCATAGTACTTGCGGTAAAGCTCCATATTGTGGACCGTTTCAGCTTTAGCCTTGTAATCCGATGCATCCTCACGGAACATCTTGCGCACCCTGGTCACATCCGCACCGCTTCTGCGCAGATAAGCCGCCGCCTCAAAGGTACGCACACCGGTCTTCGCCGTAAAGCCCTGGGTATCCAGCACCATACCGGCATAAAGACAATCCGCCACGGCGCCGGAATATTTCACACCGTTATTGATATACTGCAACAGCTCCGAGATCATTTCACATGCTGAGCTTGGCATGGTCTCAATATAGGAAAGGGTCGGGTTTTCGATCACCTCTTTGCCGGCTCTGTGATGATCGATCACGACACTGCTCCGGCATCGCCGCAACAGATCCGGACACTCGGTGATCACCGGCCGGTTGACATCCACAACAATGATCACGGTATTGCCATCTGCCAGCTCCAGCGCTTTGGCTCCGTTGATGATCGCGTCTTCCTCATAGTCATCATCACTCTTATAGCGCTCCACCAGGGGCTCCAACGACGGAGTGAGACTTCCCAGCACGATATGGCATTTCTTATCCAGACTGTTGCAGGCTGCACGGATACCTACCGCCGCACCGAAACAATCCATATCCGGATTACGATGCCCCATAACAAATACACGGTCTTTGGTCGAGATGATCTCTTCCAATGCCTGGGCCTTCACGCGGGCACGCACTCTGGCGGTTGTCTCCTTCTGCTGGCTCTTGCCGCCGTAATAGGTAACATTTTCACGGTTCTTGACTACGGCCTGATCGCCACCGCGTCCCAATGCCAAGTCGATAGCATTGCGTGCAAACTCACAGTTCTGTGCGTAAGTTAAACCGTCCACACCGATACCGATGGACAGCGTCACCGTCATCTTGTTGCCGATCTCGATGGTCTTGACATCCTCCAACAACCGGAACTTGTCTTCCTTGGCCTGTGCCAGCGCGCTCTTACGCAGGATCACCAGGAACTTATCCTTCTCCGTCTTGCGTACGATACCGTCCATCGCATTGACATACTGGTTGACCTGCCGGTCGATGAATGCTGCCAGCAGACTGCGGCGTACATCTTCCACACTCTCCAAAGTCTCTTCATAATTATCAATGTAGATCAGCCCCACCACCAGACTCTGGTTGTCCACTTCCTCCAAAGCCAGCTTGAGCGCCGTACGGTCAAAGAGATAAACTGCGATCAGATAACCTTCATATTTCTGTGTATCATTCATATCCACGATGAGAGACAGATCTTTTAAGCCGATTCGCTTCATCTGCAGCTGAAAGTCCTTGTCCTCAAAGGTCACATCCACATCCTTCGTCTCGCCTTCGTCAGGGAAACAGTCACGCTTCACTGCCGGCAGGATCGAAGTGATATTCTTATTATGAAAGCGTTCCCGGGTACCCAACTGTTCAAACGCCTTATTCATCCAGATGATACGCCCGGATTCGTCCAACAGCGCATGCGGCAGTGCCAGTTCTTTGAGCAGCTGTTTCTGGATCTGGCCATATTCCGTTGCAAAATTGACCAGTTCGGCACTCAGGGCCGGCCTCGAAAAGACCATCATACAGATGATGATCACCAGATACATCACAACAAACACGGTCAGGATGATACCGGCATTCACATTGATCAGGTAAATCCAGACATTCACAAGCGTCAGGATCACCCCAAGCAGCAACGGCGTCTGCAGATATGCCTTCAGCTTTCCCTTGACATTCAGCTTCTCTTTTGGCTTCTTTTCCCGCCCGGAAGCAGCATTGGATGCCGAGCTGCCTTTTTTCTCGCTTTTATCCAATTTTTCGCTTTTCTCTTTTGTAGCCATATCGCCTAGTAGTATACCACTATTCTGCCCTTTTTGGCAACTATTCTAAAATCCTGTCAAAACCCAGTTGACATAAGAAATGTGTATAGTGTAGGATAGTGTTATATATCGAAAAAAGGAGGCCGTTGTCATGACTAACACACCAATATTGTTTCGCAAACGGCTGATCCCGCAGGAATGCGTACAGCTCAAAGATGATGTGATCCTAAGCTGTAACGATACGGTCATCGTCACAAAGTGGAACGCACTCAAACCGCGCAAAGACCTGCATCATGGTTATTCCTGCTACTTCTTAAAGGAAGGGTTCAAGGTCAGCAAGTTTTACGCAGCCGACAACTCTCTCCTGTACTGGTATTGTGATATTGTAGATTTTGCTTATGAAGGCGAGGACCGTCTGATCGTTACGGATCTGCTGGCAGATGTGATCTACTACCCGAACGGTTTTGTCAAGGTCGTGGATATCGACGAACTGGTGACAGCACATGATGAGCAGATGATCTCCGTAGAACAACTCAAAACCGCACTGAGTCGGTTGGATAAGCTGCTGCAGATCATTTACCGGGACAAATTTGATACACTTTCGATATATATCAATGATGCGGAACAAACAAACGAAGGAGAAGGTAACCTATGAAAAAGTTTATGAAACACACCTTTGCTCTGCTGGCTGCTGCACTGATCTCCGTGGGGGCTTTTGTATCCAACTCCGCCGAAGTGGCAACGGAAGTACAGGCACAGAATCCGCCGGCAGGCACATACTACAGTGAATTGACCGGTCTGCCCATCGACGCCAATCTGATGCTGCAGCGCCCCATCGCCGTAATGGTAGATAACGAAAAGACCGCGCTGCCGCACTACGGTCTGACGGAAGCCGATATTGTGTACGAAATGATGAACAGCACTGCTAATGGCCGTATCACCAGGTTTATGGCCATCATAAAGGATTGGGGCAAGATCACCCAGTTCGGCAGCATCCGCAGCGCACGCCCGACCAACTTTATGCTGGCAGCGGAGTACAATGCGATCCTCTGCCACGACGGTGGTCCGTACTACATCAATGCATATACCAAACTGCCGTATATCAACAACTTAAGCGGCGGATTTGCCCGTTTCAACAACGGTAAGCGTGTGGAGTATACGGAATACATCACACTGAATAACTATCACAACGCAACCAAGGGCCAGAGCTATGCCGGTCTGCTGCAGCGCATCAATGCAGCCAAGTACAGCGTCAACTACAACGAGTACTACTCCGGCCAGCACACCACATTTTCACCGACCGAGTTTACGCTGGATGCAATGCCTACGGCAAAGACGGCAAACAATGTATCCCTGCCGTTCCCGCACAACTCTTCCAAGCTGACCTACAACAACACCACCGGTACCTATGATTACTCCGAATATGGTATGGCGCACGTAGATCCGGCACACAACAATGCGAGACTGACCTTCGAAAATGTACTGTTGCTGAACTGCAGCTGGTCTCAGCTGGATGCCAACGGATATATGGTCTACAACATCCTCTGCACCGGATGGGACGGATATTACCTGACCAATGGCAAAGCCATCCCTATCACCTGGACCAAGCTGTCCGACTTAAGCCGCACGGTTTACTTCGACAAGGCGACCGGCCAGGAGCTGATCCTGAACCCGGGCAAGACCTACATCGGTATCGTTCCTTCCGATGTATGGAATCAGGTAGTGATCAAATAAAGGATCGCATTTGAAATATCAGAAACGCAAAAACCAGGGCACTGCCCTGGTTTTTATATGGCTTTAATAAAAGATATGTCCGCCGATGGCGATCCCCGTCAGTCCCGGGATCGGGGTACGGAAGTAAAGACAATTCCCGACATTGCTGACACCGGCCATTGCCTCGTCTGCGGCACGATAGCAGCTTGCCGTGGCTTTATTGACTGCCAGTGCATTGGCCAGCATTCCCAGCTGCACCGGCGAAAACTGCTTACGCTGATAGATCACACCGGTCACGGTATCCGGATAACGGGAGCTGAGCAGACGGTTAATAACCACCGCACCTACCGCTACCTGCCCTTCGTAAGGTTCTCCTCCGGCTTCACAATAGATCAGATTGGCCAGCAGATAACGATCCCCCTCTTCAAATGTGACTTCCGAAATGTTTCGCCACTTGGACTGTCTCGCCAAGGCAGCCAGCCGCAATTCTTCTTCATACTGCGCCTTGATGGCTGCATATTCCGCTTCTGCCACCGCCGCGGCCTGCTGTGCCTGCAGCACTTCCTGCTCATAAGCATCCGCCTGGGCATTTACCGACTGGATGGAATCTGCCGTAGCTGCGATATTGTTCGCCGTCTTCTGGATCAGATCATTCACTTCCGCCTGCTGCGCTTCCACATCGGCCTTCAGTGCTTCCAGTTCGTCCATCTCGGCTTCCAGCTGGATCTCTGCATTGGTGATATCGTGCTCGGTCTGAACATACTCCTCCAGCATCTGCCGGTCATACGCCGAAAGGTCCTCGATATAATCTGCAAAATTCAGGAATTCCCCGAAAGATTCGGCTGAAAGCAGGATATCCACATACCCCATGCCACCGTTTTCATAGAGAAAACGGATACGCTTCTTCATACTCTCGTACTGGTCTTCTCTGGTGATCCGGGCTTCCTGCAGCTTCAGTGTGGTCTCGTCGATCTCGATCTGCTTGATGTCAATCTGCACTTCCAACTGATGCAGGTTATCCGCTACCAGCTGTAGCTCCGTATTGAGCTCGTTCATCTCACCCTGGTAGCCGTTTTTGACCTGCTGCAGTCTGGTCAGACTGGCCTGCGTCTGCCGCAGATCCTGCTGAGCCTCTGCCAGTTCCCCCTGTTTTTCGTTCTTGCGTCGCTCCGCTTCATCCAGCTGCTCCTTTGTGGAAGAAGTCGCCTGCGCAGACTGCCGGCACATCCCGAATACCAATGTCAGCGACAGAAGGATGCGTAATACACGCCCTCTTTTCGATTTTGTGTTTTTTTGTTTTTGTTCCATTTCAAAAAATTTACAAATGTAATTCTACGGTCTTTCCGCTGGGCTGGTACATATAATACCTTACCCCCGCCGCATTAAACAGCTTTTTTGCGGCAATATTACCGGGAGTCCCGTCATATTTATCGTCCGCATATACCACGGTCTTAATCCCCGCCTGAATAATTGCCTTGGCGCATTCGTTGCAGGGAAACAGATTCACATACAGCTTGGTACCTTCCAGCGAACCGCCGCGATAGTTCAGGATCGCATTCAGCTCCGCGTGTGTCACATACGGATACTTTGTTTCCAGCTCCTCCCCTTCTCTGGCCCAAGGAAACTCATCATCACTCACCCCATTGGGAAAACCGTTATAGCCCATAGACAGGATCTTGTTGTGGTCGCTGACAATGCAGGCCCCCACCTGCGTATTGGGATCCTTGGAACGCATGGCAGATAACGCCGATACGCCCATAAAATACTCATCCCAGCTGATATAATCCGCTCTTTTTAAGGTTTTCATAGATTTACCCTTCGATCTTTCTGATGCGGCGCGCATGACGCTCTTCTCCGGAAAACTCCGTGGTCAGCCAGATAATGGCGATCTTCTTTGCCATCTCTTCACTCACGACCGCTGCCCCCAAAGCCAGCACATTGGAATCATTATGCAGCCTGGTCAGTTCCGCCATCTCTTCATTGAAACACAACGCGCAGCGGATGCCCTTGACCTTATTGGCCGTAATGCTCACGCCGATACCGGTCGTGCAGATCACGATGCCCTTATCCGCCTTTCCTGCCGCCACATCCTCAGCTACCGGTCTGGCAAAATCCGGATAATCACAGGATTCTGAAGTATAGGTGCCCTTGTCATCCACTTCGTAGCCCTGTTCCTTCAGGAATGCGATCATCTTTTCCTTCAGTGCAAAGCCTTTTCCGTGGTCACTACCGATTGCAATCTTCATAACGCCCTCCTTGCTGGATATGATATGTATATTTAGTTACTTACGCTTGTATTACCGTATATCCTGCCGCTTTGAGCATGCGATTCATCACTGCCTGCCCGAAGCCGTCCCTCGAGAAACTCTCTGCATAGATCGTCTCGACACCTTCATCATCAAACTCACGCAGCGCGCGATACAGATGCAGCGCGATGGATTGCATTTCCGATCGGCTGCCCAGACTCCGTACCACATCCGCCCGATACTGTGCGATACTTTCTTCCGTACATAATACTCCGGTCTTTTTGCCCTGCGCAGCAGCCTCATCCGTCAATGCATTGATCCGCGCGATCACCTCTGTCGTCTCGCCTTCGACGATGGACATGGTACCTTTTGGTGCATAATGCCGGTACCGCATCCCCGGTGCTTTGGGCCGTCCGCCCTCTACCTTCTGCATCAGTGTCGGGTCCGTCTGCACCTCACCCAGTACACGCTTCAGCATTTCTTCCGTCACATAGCCCGGCCGCAGGATCGTGGGTACATCACCGGTCAGATCCACTATCGTCGACTCCACGCCGATCCCGACCTCTCCGCCATCCAGGATCATCTCGATCCGTCCCTGCAGGTCTTCCATCACATGCCCGGCCAGGGTTGGGCTGGGTCGTCCGGAGGCATTGGCGCTGGGTGCCGCGATATAGCCGCCCGCTGCACGGATCAGGGCCAGTGCCGCGGGATGATCCGGCATACGTATCGCTACCGTATCCAGTCCGCCTGTGGTCTCTTTGGGTACCAGATCCGTTTTGGGCACGATCATGGTCAGGGGACCCGGCCAAAAGGCTTCCGCCAACTGTACCATCTCCTCGGGAATCTCTGCACAGATGGCCCGCAGTGCCTCCATCTCCGCAATATGTACGATCAGCGGATTATCCGAAGGCCGTCCCTTCGCCGCATAGATCTTTTTGGAAGAATCCGGATTGAGCGCATCGCCGCCCAGGCCATATACTGTCTCGGTCGGAAACGCTACCAGACCGCCCGCCCGAAGGATCCGGCCTGCCTCTGCGATGATCCCCGCATCCGGAGTTTCGTTGTCCACTACTACCAGTTTTGTTTCCATGTCTTATCTATTCCTGCTTATTCTTCCTTGCTCGGCTGTTCGATCATACTATCAATAATATTCCAGGTATTAGCATTTTCCATCTCCAGCTTCCACCCGGCTACACTGTGTACGCCCTGACTGCCGATGATACTCAGCCTTGCCTGCATGGATTCTTCATCCTCGATCCATACCTGATAAGTGGATGACGCCTCCTTCTTTTCCGCATAATTACAGCATGCATCCTCATCCCAGCTGATAGGGAGCGAGCGGTTGTTCACCCATTCGATCGCGGTATCCATACCGACTGCCTGTGAGGTCACGCTGCCGTGGCTGTCCGTGTTCCAGATTCTGGTGTAGAACGGAACACCACAAACGATCTTATCCACCGGCACGCCCAGCTTTTTCATATCTTCCAGGCCTTTTTCCACGAAACCTACAGAAGAGATACTACCGGCCTCGGAACCGATGTAGTGCTCGTCATAAGCCATTACGATGACATAATCGTTGATCAGTCCCTGCTCTCTTAAATTGATCTCACGGTTGCTCTCGGTAGGTACATTAACATCCACGGAAAGCACCAGTCCTCTTTCATGTGTCTGAATGGACAGCTCGCGTAAAAACTGCACATAATGCGCGCCCACTTTGTTGAGCTTGGAGTCTGTGAGCTCGATGTCCATATTGATGCCGTCAAAACCGTAGGTTTCGGCATCTGCCATCAGCTTATCGATGAGCGCCGCACGGTTGGCCGAAGAGGAAAACAGGGCATATTCATCGAAATCATTCTCCATATTTTCCACCAGAGCCCATACCTGATAACCTTTTTCATGCGCTCTTTCCACATATTTTGCAGAAGCAATGCAGGTGTAATCCACCTCGCCCGCTTCATTGGTACCTTTCAAGAAGAACCATGTCGGCGATACCACATTCATACCGGTGGCATTTGCCGTCACCTCCGCCAGTTTGGTGCCGTCATCCGGTGAAAAGATCTGATGCCAGCCCAGCAGCACTCTCTGCTCCGGCGGCGTCATGGCATAATCCGTCTTCGGATCATATGCCCCGGTCGCCGGGTCCGCCTTTACTTCCTGTACCTCTCCCAGGCGGGCATTTTCGATATAGCCGATATAACCGTCGCTCGTCTTGATCTTGGTCCAGTTCTCCATACCTTCCAGGACTTCTACCATCGTCCCCGCAGTGATCGGGCAGAGGATATCACTCTTGATACCGCCCTGGTAACGCACATGCGTATCGTCCGTCACCTCAGCCATCTTGTCAGTGCCCCAGCTGTTGTATACCTGCATACGGTTCGGATCCGCATAGAAATCATAGGTGAAATTTGCATACTTCTGTACATAATCCGCCGCTACATACAATGTGCCGTCCTTGGCGTAGCGTGCGATCACATAGTCCGTCGGATTTGCCTGTTCCCCAACATAATATGCCTTACTGTCATCCCCGATGTCCACCCGGATCACATCTTTCGCCGTCGTATAGAGCAACAGGTTTTCTTCCGTACTCACATAAAAACGATCGGTAAACAGATCCCGTATGGTATCGATGGAAAAATACACCGTGCCGTCATACAGCTTACCCTTGGCATTGATACGGTCATCCTGCAGGATAATGGCGATATCTTCCGCCGATTCCAGCCGGAAGTACTCCTGCAGATTGGCCTGTTCCGTGGAATAGGAATATTTCTCCGGATATAACGCCGCCAGCATCCACTGCACGCCGAATTTCTCACCGCTTTCCTTTGCCTGACGGATGCCCTTGCCAAATGCCACCCAGATCACGATAACGATCAGGAGTGCTATCACCAAAAATGCGATCACGCTGTTACGGAACCGGCGCAGCACCTCCCGGTTGGCATGTTGCTGCCGCCGCCGTCTTCTGCGTGGTCTTTGCTGTTGATTCTCTTTCATAGTCCCTCTCCGTAAAATTTACTCATACAGAGTAGATTATAACAGACCGGAGCGAAATCGTCATTAACATTTTTTCGGCGGAAGCAGAGTGCGTCTGAGAAGGACTTTTACACTGTTTGTTCTGCTGTACATGAATAGGCGTTATGCCACCGTAAAATGCGCCGCTGCCCGTTTCCTGCATTCTCTCCAAAATAACAGAGGTTTCCCGTGAATATCCTTGGCCCCGGTATGCGGTTTTGCTGACGACCTCTGCGTGCAAAAAACACGCCTCCGGTCTGAAATATATACCATAAGATGTGCAGACAGTACCAAAATAAAATGAAAAAAGATTTGTATTATTTTGAACTTGTTTTTTAGCAATCTAAGCCTTGGTATCGTTTCTTGAAATAAGATCACGATCAGGTCATTACACCTGTAAGACTAAAGATGAGCTTACGCTCACAGAATCTTGCAGAAAATTGCTGAACCTTACACCTCCTACCGGTACAGATTATCTGCAAACACCTTACGATGGATAACTATAACCGAAAGCCGGCGATTTGACAAGGGGTTTTATCACCAACTTTTCAACAACTTTATCAACAAAAAAAGGAGCGGCCTGCCGCCACCCCTTGGGATCTCTGATCCGATTCTTATTTGGAACCGATGATATCCACCGCCCAGATAAAGTCCGTCACAACATTGCTGTACTGGTTTTCATCCATCTCGGTCACCTCACCGGACTGGAAGTAGCACACTGTCCATACCAGTGCATTTTCTCCCGGATCCATGGTATACATCACCGGATCCTTATAGCGTTCATAGACCGTCACATGCGTTCCGGTCTGTCCCATAATGGAATCTCTGGAATCGGACTCTGCCGTAGTGGTATCCAGCACATATACCGTCTGTGCATTCTTCTGATTGATATCGCGCAGCAGGATCACTTCCGTACCGATATAGCCCTTGTTATCAGAATGAATGAAGCTGCCCTTCTTGTCACGCGGGTGTGTGATATTGATATACTCGCGAGTATCCGAATTGAACACGCACAGATCCAGATCCAGATCCGGCTCATCCCAATCCAGCACCACATAGGCCTCTCCCTCCTTCGGGATGGGTACCAGGCGTGCCTTGATCGCACTGTCATCACCTACATGGATATCTTCCTCGTAACGGAAATACAGATCGGATACACACAGCAGTGTGTAATTGCCATTCGGTACATTGTCAAAAGAGCAAAGCCCTTCACTGTCGGTCTCCAAAACATACGCCGGATCACCTTCCGTCGTGTTATGTCCTTCATATAAGTATACATCCACATCGGTCACCAATGAATCGTCCGTGATCACTACAGTATACACATCCAGATCCGTGGTCTTGATCTCCATGGAGGCATCCAGCTGCACACCGTCTGCCGCATTACTCTCATCCACCGTTACATTATCGATCGCTGCATCTGTATAATCCTCTTTTGCAGCACGCACGGTATAGGCACCATACGGCACATCATGGAATACCGCGGTACCGTCCGCACCTGTGATCGCCGTTGCCACTACATTGCCTGCACCGTCACACAACTCTACTTCCACCTCGGCCAGTGCGCCGTTTGCATCGCTCCACTGTACCGTCATATCGGTAGTCGTCGGTGCTTCTACCGTCGGTTCCGGCTCTTCGGTCGGTTCCGGCTCTTCTGTCGGTTCCGCCGTAGGTTCCGGCGTTGCTTCCACATAATCCCAGTCTTTTTCCGGTTCCTGTGTGTTCTTTTTACTGCCGCTCACAACTGCGATGAAGATCAATACAACGATGACTGCGGCTCCGATCGCGATCCATTTCACCGGCAGCTGCTTTCCGCCCTGCTTCCCTACACCACCGGACTGCTGCTCCTGCGCCGCGATCTCTTCCGGCGACGGGGCCGGGGTACCGCATTTAGAGCAAAAGCGCATATTCGGTTCCATATGAGCTCCACACTTTGTACACTTCATAATTCATTCCTCCCAACAAAACCAGTAAAATAAGAAACAACTACTTCTTACTTTAACAATTCCAACGCTAAACTTACCATTTTTCTTTATTTTTGTCAATTTTTTGACGCTTTCTCCCACCAGCTCCCGATTTGTCATAGCCACTAAACCATGTTATAATTGATAAAGTTTTGTAGGTATTTTATTGATGGATCATGGGGGGATCACACTATGGAACAGGCAGATCTTTCGCAAAAACTGACCGCATTCCGCGATCAGATGAATTCCCGCTTTGTCGGCAAAAAAGAAGTGGTGGAAAACCTGCTCTGCTGTTTTCTGGCTGGCGGGCACATCTTGTTAGAAGATGTTCCGGGCGTAGGAAAAACCACTCTGGCCAGGACCTTTGCCGGCTCCCTTGGACTTTCCTTCGGGCGCATCCAGTTCACACCGGACACCATGCCCGGAGATGTGACCGGCATGACCATTTATGATATGAAGAGCGGTGAATTTCATTACCGTCCCGGGGCT
>JAFXQR010000066.1 GCA_017526985.1 Lachnospiraceae bacterium | reverse complement strand
TTATCCAGTCGGGTGAAACCTTCCACCTTCGTGCCGGACAATGTCATACGGTCAAAAAACTCCTGATCCGTGCACTCCAGTTCCGGTACATATGCTTTGATCCAAGATAATGCTGAATTCATTTTCTCTATTTCCTCCTACACCCTTATTAAAACTGGCTCAAGAACCGGTCATCGTTCTCATACAGCAGTCGCATATCATCAATCTCATACTTGAGCAGCGCGATACGCTCCAGACCTACACCGAACGCAAAGCCCACATATTCTTCCGGATCGATGCCTCGCATCTCCAGCACATGGGGATGTACCATACCGCAGCCCAGGATCTCGATCCATCCGGATCCCTTACAGAAACGGCAGCCCTTTCCGCCGCACTTAAAGCAGCTCACATCCATCTCAGCGGACGGCTCCGTAAATGGGAAATGATGCGGACGGAATTTCGTCTTGGTCTCTTCACCGAACAGTTCCTTCGCAAAACGATCCAGCGTGCCCTTCAGATCCGAGAAGGTTACATGCTTATCGATCACCAGACCTTCGATCTGATGGAAGCACGGAGAATGGGTGGCATCTACTTCATCCGAGCGGAATACACGCCCCGGAGCGATCATACGGATCGGCAGCCGTCCCTTTTCCATCTCGTGGATCTGTACGGAAGAAGTCTGGGTACGCAGCAGGAAATCTCCGCTGATGTAGAAAGTATCCTGTTCATCTTTTGCCGGATGATCCGCCGGAATATTCAATGCCTCAAAGTTGTAATAATCCTTTTCTACCTCCGGACCGCTGACCACTTCATAGCCCAGGCCTACAAAGATACGCTCTACTTCTTCCAGCGCAATGGTATTCGGATGACGATGTCCCATACGCGGCTTCTGCGCCGGCAGTGTCACATCGATCACTTCTTTCTTCAATTTCTCATTCAGTGCGGCATTATCCAGTTTCTTCTTGGTATCTTCCAGTACATCCTCAATGGCGGAACGGGTCTCATTCACCATCTGGCCAAACTTCGGTTTTTCTTCCGCCGCAAGATCCTTCATGGATTTGAGCAGTGCGGTCAGTTCTCCCTTCTTGCCAAGGTAAGCCACCTTGATCTCATTTAAGCGCTCCGGATCAGTGCTTTCCTGAATACGCTTCAATGCCTCCTGTCTGATCTGTTCCAGTTTTTCTTTCATCGTTTTTCTATCCTTTCTGAAAAATCTCTATAAAAATTCTATATAGTATACAATTATGTTCATGAAAGAGCTAAAAACCGTAGTAGCCCAAAGCACTCTCCGTCACTTCCTGCGGGATCACTACATCCGTGGCATTCACGGCATCAACATCCAGATGTATGCGGCATTCCGATACGGACATCTCTGCATCCAGCCCGCCGGTATAATCCTTAGCCATATTCAGCAACGGACTGAAATCGGATTGTGAAAGGTCTGCTTCCGCATACAGTACGCGATCATCGCTCAGCGCAATATAGCGTACCACATTTGCATCCAGTCCTCCGATCAATTCCAGCAGTTCTCCGGGATCTGCTCCGGATAACAAGTTCAGATAATCCTCAGCTCCTTTGTGATCATGTATCACCTTGCATTGCTGGTCTTTCATGATCGATGTATTGGTATCTGCGGTACCTTCCTTTGCCATCTCCAAATAGTTGTTAAAGATCTCTTCCGTCACACCCGATATGGTACCGCTTTCCGTCGCAAATGTCCACATGCCATTTGCATTGGATCGTTCATATTTCTGCAATCCGCTTTCCTGTTCGATATAATAGGCTTCATGGTACATCTGCTGTTTCTGGCCCATCAGATCGATCTCCGCTACCGCACGGTAATGCAGTATGGCACCATCCGCATCTTCGCCCTCATATTCCGCAAAGAGATCGATATTCACGGGTATCTCTACGCGAAAGGCTCCGTAAACGACTGCCGCTATATTAATGACACCGTCTCCGCGGACTCGGAAGGATTTCGCCGTCTCTTCCTCCTCTTCCATCAGAGAATCCAGAATGGCCTTGGCTTCCTCATTTTCCGGATCCAGCAGGATCACCATATTGTAATACTGCTTTGCCGTTGCAATATCGTCTGCTTCCAACGCTTCGGCTCCAAGACTGCCATAGCCTTCGATCCGGAATTGCAGGAACACTTCATAATCCACTTTTTCCGGATCTGCAGACTCTACAAAAGATAAGGCCTCCTTTAATTCTCCTGCATCCCTTATCTGCCCGGCTCTGGCCAGATACGCTTGTGACAGCATATCCATCAGTTCCTTCACCGGCACATATTTTCCACCGTTCTTTTCCAACAGCTCGATGGCTTGTTTGGGATCTCCGTCTTCGATCAGCTCTTCCGCCCGCAGGTTTAAAGCCTCCGCAAGTACCGGTATCAGATCTTTATCCCCATCCGTCACATCATATGCACGCTTCAATAGGGTAACGGCATCCGCATATCGTTCCTCCGCCAGGCAGATCTCTGCCAGCGCAAGATAGGCCTCCACCTGTTGGTCATCCCGGTCGATCACCTTGTTATACAAAGTTTCTGCCCGGTCGTAGTTTTCTTTCTCCATCTGCTGATCAGCCATCCACATCCGGAGTGCCACATAGGTTTTATCGTTTATAAAACCGAAATAAACACTTGGGATCGTGATCAGCAAAACAATGATCAGTGCTATGATAGCTTTCTTCGTTTTCGCCATGGCACCTCCCTATCGTTTACGGCATTTCTTTGACCATGACATCCAGTTTCCGGTAAGGGATCTCAATCCCGTTTTCATCAAACACACGCTTTAAGTCTTCCGTGTATCGCCACTTCACTTCGAAATAATCAGCATTCTTAACATAAGCACGCACACCGATGGTCACCTGGGACTCGTCCAGGGAATCCACATACACGGAGATTCCCAGATCCTTCAGCACCTTTTCTTCCTTCTCCATCAGCTCTTTGGCCAGTTTTTTCGCCTTAGCCACATCCGCATCGTAGGAGATCCCAAACTCCATGATCAGCCGGCGGTTCGGCGATTTATTCACATTGGTGAGTGAAGTGTTCGCCAGTGTACCATTCGGCAGGATCACTACTTTTTCGTCCAGTGTGTGCAGTTTGGTATAAAACAAACCGATCTCGGTAACGAAACCTTCGTTATTTTTGCTGTCTTCCTTGATGTAGTCCCCAACCTTAAAAGGTTTCAGGATCAACAACAGCACGCCGCCGGTAACATTAGACAGGCTTCCCTGCAACGCCAGAGCAACCGCTACACCGGCCGAACCAAGCACTGCGATCAGTGAGGTTGTTTCAATCCCAAAGGCACCGGCGATCCAGATCACCAATAGTCCGTAAAGCGCTACTTTCAGCAGTGAATCGGTAAACTGTTTCAGACCCAGATCCGCATTGGCGCGGTCCATGGATTTGCGTACGATCTTTCGCAGCAGCTTGATCAGTTTACTTCCCAGCCAGAACAACAAGAAGGCACCTAATGCCTTGATCCCAAACTGAAACGGCTTCGGCGGCAGGTCCTTCATGAACTGCTGAAACGCAGAGAGGTTCTCCTGCACTTCTTCTACACTGGTCCCGGCCGCTTCCAAAATGGTACCTGCGGGTTCGGCCAGGTTTTCCGAGATCGTCCCCAGCAGGTTTCCGGAGACAGTCTCTTCTCCGGTTCCGCTTTCTGATACATAGGCGATCAGTTTATCGCCCAAAATTCTTTCAAAAATCATAACTCTAATGTTGTCGTGTTATTTTTTGGTTGTTTTCTTTTTGCTTTTCAACTCCGAACCGCCGGCAATGGCCGCTTCCGCAGCAGCGATCTTATCGACCAGTTCCTGTTTCAGCGACTGACGGATTTTGGCACGCTCGATGGATAACTGTCTGCGCTGTTCCTCTTCCGCTTCTTTTCTCGCCTTCCGCTCCTCAATACGGCGATGGATCTCTGCCGTCTCGGCCGCCGTGTATGGAATATACTCAAATATCCGGAAGGATAACGGTGCCAGATCTACACGGATATGATGTGCCAGTCCGTCTGTCTTGCCCTCATGCGCTGCAATGGTCGGTCCATCCACATTCCCGGCGGTGGAAGAAAATACTTCATGATATTTTCCTTCCCAGGCAGCACCCACATGATATTTTTCATACGAGGTATTGGCAAAGTTGAATACGCACACATAGGATTTCTTTTTGGCGTCACTGCGGACAAAGGTCAGTACATTTTCCTGTGCTGCATGATCATTGATCCAGGTAAATCCCGCTTCTGCATCTTCCGCGCTGTAAAAAGCCGGTGTAGATACATAGAAATGATTCAGCGCTTTCATAAAGGAACGGAAACATTCCTCCAACTCTCCTGCCGATTCCTGAGGCAGTCTCTGCTCCATATCTTCAAACGACGCGCTGTTTCCGGCTTCCTGTCCCATAAAGACCGACTTGCGGCCGACATGCGTCATCAGATAACCGTAGAATAGCATCAGGTTTTTCCATTTCAATTCCTGCAGCTCATCATTGCCGTTCATACGGCAGATCAGTCCGCCCTGGCGGAAATTGATGCGGCTGGCATCCACCGGCAGGATATAACGCTCACAATACTGATAAATACTGCTCTGCGTCAGTTCGTAATGATATGCGTGTCTTGCGATCGGATCTCTGGATAAATAGTCCAGCAGCTCTCGGACACAATCCACATCCGTTGTAAAATCAAAGCCCAGCCCTTCTTCATCCGTGCCTGTCACATGCGCAAAACTGCTGGTCTCGGCCGCGATCGTGATGAACTCTTTGTTTTTCTTGTGCAGCATCGCATTCATCTCACGGAAAAACGCGATGGACTCCAGATTCTCTACGCCGCCATACATATTCGGCAGCCATTCCCCCGGCTTGCGATAATAATCCAGATACAACATGGATGCCGTTTCCAAAGTCGCCAGACCATCCAGATGGAACTCGCGCACCCAGTAGTGGATTGCAGAGAGCAGATAGGATCGCACCATAGGGGAACCTAAATTAAACTGCAGCATACCGGTTCGCGGATCGATACCTCGGCGCGGATCGGCATACTCATACAATGCCGTACCGTCAAAATAACCCAAACCATAGTCCACATTTGAGAAATCTCCCGGTGCCCAAGACAGGATCACACGGATCTCTTCCTTGTGCATCGCATCTACGAAACGCCGATAATCATCTGCCGTGCCAAATCGCGCGGAGGGTGCAAAGAAATGAGAAGCATGATAGCCTGCATCTGCCGCATTCGGATATTCCTGTACCGGCATCAACTGGACATGCGTATAACCCATTTTTTTCAGATATTCCGCAAAACTCTCTACTGCCTTAGCATCCTGCAGGAAACCTTCCGGCATTTTGGCCAGAGAGATCTCATAAATATTCAAAGGTTCCGAATAAGGATCTGCTTTTTTCCTTGCCTCCAGCCATTTTTCATCTTTCCATTTATAAGCCGAAGGATTCGAAACAACGGCTGCATTATGCCCGTTTACTTCACAGATCACCTGTGCATACGGGTCTGCCTTCCGCAGAGACGATCCGCCCCGCATCAACACATCGTAGGCATATGCTGCGCCATCTTCCACCCCCGGAAGAAACAATTCAAAGATACCGCTGTCTTCCAGACGGTTCATGGGGTTTTCCAGTCCGTTCCAGTTATTGAAATCACCAACTACACTGACACGAACGGCATTGGGCGCCCATACGCGAAATACAACGCCGCGCACATTTCCTACCGTCTTCTTATGCGCTCCCATATAAGCATCCGCCTGGTTATCCCCGCCGGATAAGAAACGCTGTTCTTCAGCTTCCGTCAGAATCCGATCGTATACATAAGGATCCCGGAATTCACGGACGATGCGGTCCAGCTGATTTCCGCTTTTTTTCTTTTTCTCTCCCGTCAGATTTTTTACTTCCTCCGGCAGATATTCCGCATGGAAATGATAGGCTTTTTTCTCTGCTCCCGGCAGCACACAGACAAAGAAACCCGCTTCGTCTGCTTTCTCCATGGGCACTTCCGCCTTTACCGTGCGTCCCTTGGCACCATCCGCGCCTTCCAGGTACAGATCTACGCTTTCTGCCCCCGGCAAAAACGCCTGCACCAGGGTCTGGCGACCTACCACATGGCTCCCCAAAAACTCACACGGCCGGTCACATTCGCCATATACCACTTCCTCGATCTTTGCCCAATCCATCAATGCATACAGTTTCTTATTCATTCGAAAACCCCCGTTTTCAAAATTTTAGTTATTATATCACAAAAATCAGATCTCGTGAATAAAGATACCACTGCGCAGTTTCGGCTCAAACCAGGTGGACTTGGGCGGCATCAGACGGCCCGCATCGGCTACGGCAAAGAGCTCAGAAATAGCGGTCGGATACATTGCAAAAGCCACACCTTCCTGCGGCAGTGCATCCACACGCTTCTTCAGCTCATCCAGTCCGCGGATACCGCCGACAAACTCTATACGGTTATCCGTCTTCGGATCCGCAATACCCAAAATCTTATCCAGCACATAATCCTGCAGGATCGCTACATCCAGACCATCTACGGGATCATCGCTCTTTACCGCATCCTTCATGGTGAGCAGTCTCCATGCACCGTTTAAGTACATTCCGACCTGGCCCTTTTTCTGCGGTTTTACCTTATCGTTTTCCGGCTCACCGATGGTAAATACTTCTGAGAGTTTCTCCATAAACTGCTCTGCACTGTTTCCGTTCAGATCGTGTACCACACGGTTATAGTCCATGATCATCAGCTCTTCATCCGGGAAGATAACGGATAAGAAGTAATTGTATTCCTCATCTCCGGTGTGATTTTTGTTTGCCGCACGGCGCTGCTGACCGACTCTTACGGCAGATGCGCAACGATGATGACCATCCGCGATATAGAGCGCATTCATCTCGGCAAAGGCATGACGGATGATCTCGATCTCAGCCGCACCGCCGATCACGAATACGCGGTGACGGATGCCATCTTCAGAGGTAAAATCATACAGCGCATCGTTTGCCTTGGTACGCTGCATCACATCACGCAGCTCCGGTACCTGACGATATGCCAGAAAGATCGGGCCGGTCTGCGCACTGCAGGTATCCACATGACGGATACGGTCCGCTTCCTTATCCGCACGGGTATTCTCATGCTTTTTGATTACCTGGTTCTCATAGTCTTCGATGGATGCGCAGCCTACGATACCGGTCTGCACCCGTCCGTCCATGGTCAGTTCATAAAGATAATAGCATTCCTGTTCCTCACGGATAAAATCGCCCTTCGCGATCTTGTCCTGCAGCATTTCTGCCGCTTTTGCGTAAACGCAATCCGCATAGGTATCTACACTGTCATCAAACTGTGTTTCCGCGCGGTCGATCGCCAGAAACGAATCCGGATTGGCTGCTACGACCACCTTAGCCTCAGCACGGCTGTACACATCATACGGAAGTGCCGCGATCTTTGCCTCCATACCTTTCTTCGGTCTTACTGCTTTAAACGGTCTGATCTCTGCCATTTTTATCTCCTCCTTTATATCAGCGTTCTCACTACTTTCGGTTTATATCCGCCCTGCTCCAGAGCTTCCATGATCTTTTCCTTATGCTCGGTGCCAAAGGCTTCAATGGTGATCCGCAGCTCCACGGCACTCTTGCGGTTGGTGGTCACAAACTGGTTATGCTCCAGCTTGATGACATTACCGTTCTGCTCGGCAATCACACCGGATACCCCCTGCAGCTGTCCCGGCTTGTCCGGCAGCAGTACGGAAACGGTAAAGATACGGTTCCGGAAGATCAGGCCCTGCTGTACTACAGATGCCATGGTGATCACATCCATATTTCCACCGGACAGGATCGCGACGATCTTCTTGCCTTTCACATCCAGCTGCTTCAATGCAGCCACGGTCAGCAGACCGGAATTTTCGACCACCATCTTGTGATTTTCCACCATATCCAGGAAGGATACGATCAGATCCTCATCCTCCACAGTGAGGATCTCATCGATATTCTGCTGGATGTACGGGAAGATCACGGATCCCGGGGTCTTTACAGCGGTACCGTCCGCAATAGTATCCACCGTCGGCAGGGTCACTACTTTGCCCTCCTGCAGCGATCTCTTCATACATGCAGCCCCGGCCGGTTCCACACCGATCACTTTGATCTTGGGATTCAACAGTTTGGCCAGTGTCGATACGCCGGTGG